>JACRER010000098.1 GCA_016234365.1 Elusimicrobiota bacterium
AAGCGGCCGGTCTTCAGCAATTCGGATTCCACGAGGCTGCGGATCACGGACGCCTCCGTTTCTGTAACGCCTGAACCGGCGGCGAACGGAGCCACCGCGGCGGACTGGGCGCCGGCGCGCGCGGCAGCCTTGCGCTCCGGGGCCGGCGGGGGACCGCCCCACGCCCAAGCTGCGGTCATGCGGTGCGCAGCGCCTAGCTCGCCGTAAGGCGAAAAAGCGTAATCCAGGGTGAGCCCGCCGAAGCGCAGGCCGAAGCCGCCGGCAAAGGCGCCCATGAAACCGTGGTCCGAGTAATTCCTGAAATTCATGCCGCTGCGCACCGAGAGGCCCGAGGCCTTGCCGTAAGGCAGCGTCCATTCTCCCGCGAAGGCCAGGTAGGGGGCATGGTCGGCGGGCATGCGGCCTTCCAGCAGCAGGTCGAACCGCGGAGAAGATCTCCAGCGCAGGCCGCCGCCCAGCTCCAGCGGCAGCGGGTCGCGCTCAGAGCCAAGCTTCAGCGGCGGGCCGAAATTGCGAACGGCCAGCGCCATTTCCGTGCGGGTGGCAGGATCCTTGAAGATAGCGCCGGCGTCCCGCGCCGCGGAGGCGCCGGCCTCGCCGGCAAGCGAGGTCCTGATATATTTTACGGCCAGCCCGAAGTCCAGCGCGCGGAAACTGCGGGCCCAGCCCGCCCCGGCGGAGAAATCCGCCGCCAGCGCTTCGGAGCCGGAACCGGTCCCGGCCCCGTCGAGTTTGAGGCCGGCGGGCGCGCCGCGGTAAACGAGGCCGGCGGAAAAAACCCCGGAAGCGGAAGCGTTGGACAGGACCAGGCCCGTGCGCGAGGCGTCCTCCAGCAGCGCCTCGTAGGAGGCCGAAACCGCCTTGCCGCCCGACGGGAGCGACGAGGCCAGGCCGGCCGGGTTAAGGAAAAAGGCGTCGGGCCCCCGCAGGGCCAGGCCGGCGCCGGCCAGGGCCGCGAAACGGGCGGAGGGGGGAACTTTAAGGAATTGCGCGCCGCAGAGGCCGCGGGCGTCGTCGCTGAAAGCGTTGTCCGGCAGGAAGCCCGCGCGCGCCGGCACGGCGAGCAGCGCGGCGGCCAGCAGCGCCAGGGCGCACCACGTGCTTTTGCCGGCTCGTTTCACTTTATGGCCTTATTTTTTGAGGTCGGAGAGCAGGTATTCTATCCTGGCCTTAAGCTTGGGCTTATCCAGGGTATCGAGGTCCTGCAGTATATCTTCCAGGAATTTAACTGTAAAATCCCCGTTGACGCGGCTCTTGGAAAGGTAGGTTTCTATGACCCTGAGCCTGGTGTCCAGGCCGGTAATGCCCTCGTAGATGCCGCGTACGAAATTTTCCGCCCTGTTGGGGTCGGCGGCGGGCGGCGGGATTTCAGCCTCGGGCTCGGGCTCCTCCGCGACCGCTGGCAGCTCCGGCTGCTCGGCCGGCGCCGTCGCGGCCTCCGCGGCGGCGGGGACTGTTTCGGCCGCGGCCTCCTCCTCCTCGTCGAAGGAACCGTTCTTCAGTTCCAGGTAGCGGCGGATGGAATAGATAAGCGCCACCAGGCCGAACGCGGCCGCGGCGGCCCAGGCGTAAAATACCGGGTCCATCCAGGCTGAATAAAAGTTGAAAGTAGGCATGCTTGCGCTCTCCTAGAGTTTTACTTCCTGTCCTTCCCTGACGGCAAAACATTTCAGCTTGGCGCCGTAGCGGCGTACCCGGCGGGCGCACTCGGCCACTATCTTGTCGAGTTCGCGGTCGCCGCGGTCCTGGTTGTGGTGGTAGAGGCCCAGCGCGCGCACTTCCGACTTGAGGGCCAGGTCCAGCGCCTGCTGCCAAGTGGAATGGCCCCAGGTCCGGCGGCGCGGATATTCGGCGTCCGTATAATCAGCGTCGTGCACCAGCAGGTCGGCGCCGCGCGAGAACGCCACGTAATCCCCGGCTTCGCGTCCGCCGGGGTGGACGTAGCCCAGCTCGTTATCGGTAAGAAAGACGAAGGTCTTGCCGGCCTCGCAGAACTTGTAGCCCAGCCCGTTGTTGGGGTGGCTCAGCTCTATGGGCAGCACCTGCATGCCGCCGATGTCGCAGCCGCTGGCGCAGAGCGAGCCGAAATCGAAGCGCGCGGAGATCTCCTCGAACTTGACCGGGAAACCGGGCGGCTGCATGGTCTTGGCTATGATCTCGCGGACCGGGTCCGACGAGAAGGAACAGCCCATGATGTCGATGTGCGTCTTTTTGTTGTAGATGGGGGCGAAGAAAGGGAAACCCAGCACGTGGTCCCAGTGGGAATGGGTGAACAGCATGGAGAACTTGTTGGAGGAATTCTTAAGCAGTTCCTTGCCGAGCAGGCGGATGCCGCTGCCGGCGTCCACTATGATCAGGTCGTTCTTGCGGGAACGCACCTCCACGCACGTGGTGCTGCCGCCGTACTTGAGGTACTGACTGCCGCAAACCGGGATGGACCCGCGCGCGCCCCAGAATTTTATCTTCATAATGTGACTATATTAGCAAAAACGCCCGCCGTTGCGGAGTAACTCTCAGTACAGACCGCTCTTTTTAAGTTCTTCCGCTCCGAGCGGGGCCCGGAACAGGCGGTATACCCAGGCCTGGTAGCCAATAACCACGGGCAGCATGACCAGCGTCACCGCCGTCATCAGGCGCAGCGTGTAGGGGCTGGAAGAGGAATTATACACGGTCAGCGCGAACTCCGGGCCCAGGCGGGACGGCAGCAGGGCAGGGTAGATGCCGGCAAAGCCGGTCAGCGTGAACAGCGCTATGGCCGCCATGGAAGCCAGGAAAGCCTTGCCCGGCAGTCCCCGGGAAAGCAGGACCTTCGACAGGACCAGCGCGGCGGCAAAAAGTGCTGGCAGGCTTATCAGCCATTTGCGCGCGAGGAAATTTCCGTACAGCCCGGTGGCGAACCAGCTCCAGGCGAGGAAAGCCGCGGTAAGCGCGGCGAGCACGTACCACGCCCCTCCGGCAAGGCGCGCGGCGCGGACGGCGGCCCCGGCGGGCGCCTTGAACGCCAGCCAGAGCTGGCCGTGGAAGAGGAAGAAGGCGCAGAACAGCAGGCCGGTACTCAGCGCGTACGGGTTCAGCAGGCCCAAGAAGGTGCCGGCATAGCCGGCCGGGCCTATCTCCAGCCCGCGGAAGATATTGCCGAAAGCCACTCCGAAGAGCAGCGCCGCCAGGAAACTGGAAACGCAGGCCGTCCTTTCCCAGGCTATGCGCCAGGCGGCGTCCTGCACTTTGCCCCTGAACTCCAGCGCCACGCCCCGGAAGATGAGCGAGAACAGGATAAGGAAAAGCGCGGGGTAAAGCCAGCTGAACATCCCGGCGTAAACCACAGGGAACGCCGCGAACGTGGCGCCGCCGGCGGTCAGCAGCCAGACCTCGTTGCCGTCCCAGAACGGGCCCACGGAGGCGAACACGCCGCGGCGTTCCTCGTCGCTATCCGCCGCCAGCCAGCCGGAGAAGCCGACCCCCAGGTCGAACCCATCGAGGGCGAAGTAGCCCGCCCACAGCACCGCCCAGAACACGAACCACAATTTAGCGTAATCCATAATTTTCCTTTATACTACCAAGGCATGGCATGGGACCGGGTTAGCAAAAGCCCCTCGGAAGGCGAGGCTTGCGCAAGCGCCGAGCCTGAGAGCGGCAGGCGCGGCCACGGTGTGGCCGACGCCGGTTTTGCGTTCCGGTCCCATGTCATGCCGTCAGGCCTCCATGCCTTTGCGCGCGTATTTGGCCAGCAGCCAGACGTCCACCACGCCGAGCGCGGAGTAGAACAGCACGAACCCGCCGAGCGAGCTCCAGACCTGCCGCAGCGTCAGCGTCCGTGAAACGCCTTCCGCCGTGCGCATCAGGCCGTAGACCGCCCAGGGCTGGCGCCCCAGTTCGGTTACCAGCCAGCCCAGCTGTATGGCTATATAGGGCAGCGGGATGGCGAAGACCATCAGCTTAAGGTAGAGCGGGAACTCCGCCAGGCGGTCCTTGCGCCAGAGCCAGGCCCCGGCGGCGGAGAGCAGGATGAACAGCCCGCCCAGCGCCACCATGGCCCGGAAAGACAGGAAAACCGGCAGCACGGGCGGCCGGTCCTGCGGCGCGATGTCGTTGAGGCCGGTAACTTCGGCGGAGGGGGAATGGAAAGCCAGCAGCGAAAGCCCGTAAGGGACCTTGAGCGCCTCGAAGTAGTTGCCCTCGCCGTTGAGCCGCGGCAGCGCCAGCAGCGTCATGGGCGCGGATTTCTGCGTTACCCAGTGCGCCTCCATGGCGGCCAGTTTGGCCGGCTGGTTTTTGGCGGCGTTGACGCCGCTGAGGTCGCCGACCCAGGCCAGCAGCAGCGAGCTGGCCAGCGCGAAGACGGCGCCGGCGCCGAAGGACTTTTTAAACGCCTCTTCCTGGTTCCTGCGCAGCAGGTGCCAGGCTGAAACTCCCATCACGAAGAATCCGGCTATCACCCAGCCGGCGAACACGGTGTGGAAGAATTCCAGCCAGCCGTAGGGGTTGGTCAATAACGCGAGGAAATCCACCATCTCCGCGCGGCCGTTGCGGAGAATATACCCGACGGGGCGCTGCATCCAGCCGTTGGCCAGCAGGATCCACAGGGCGGACATATTGGTGGCGAAAGCTACCACCCACATGGCGCCGGCGTGCGCCTTCTTTGAGATCCGGTCCCAGCCGAAGACCCAGACTCCGATGAAAGTGGATTCCAGGAAGAAGGCCGCCAGGGCCTCTATGGCCAGCGGCGCGCCGAAGATATCCCCGACGTATTTGGCGTATTCGGCCCAGTTCATGCCGAACTGGAATTCCATGGTTATGCCCGTAGTCACGCCGAGCGCGAAGTTGATCAGGAACAACTTGCCCCAAAAGCGCGCTATCGGCAGGTATTTTTCATCGCCGCCGAAAGCGTAGCGCGATTCGAACCAGGCCGTCAGCCAGCCCAAGCCCAGCGTAAGCGGCACGAAGAGGAAATGGAACATCGCGGTAACCGCGAACTGCAGCCTGCTCAAAGCCAGCGTATCCATAAGCACCGTCCTTTATTAAGGTGACAAGAATTATAATAATTATCGGCGGCTCAGAAAACCATAAAACCCTGAAAACCCTCAAACTTGCCGGCGGCTCGGCAATATTTGTAAACTATCCCACGTTAGGGGAACTGTGACCAGATACGCAAAATACGCCGCTACCGCGGCTTTCCTTATATTCGCAGCGGCTCTGACGCCGTGGAAGTTCGATTTCCCGCTCAACGACGACTGGGCCTATGCGCTGGCGGTAAAAACGCTGTGCACTACCGGCCGGCTGGTCCTTTCGGACTGGGGCTCCTCCACGCAGATCACGCACGTGATTTTTGGCGCGCTTTGCGCCAAGCTCTTCGGTTTCAGTTTCGCCGTTCTGCGGACGGCCAACGTCCTGGCCGCGGCCGCCGGCATCTTCATGTTCGTCAAACTGCTCGACGAATTCGACGCCGGAGAACCGGAGAAGCTTGCCGCCGGGCTGGCGCTGGCCATCTGCCCGCTGTACCTGACGCTGGCAAATTCCTTCATGACGGACGCCCATTATTTTTTCTGGATGTCGGCGGCCTGCTATTTTTACGTGCGGCGCCTTAAAAACCCGCAGAACGGCCCGGCGCTGGTGTGGGCGGGCGCCTGCGCCGCGGCGGCCTACCTGACGCGGCAGCTGGGCGCGGCACTCCCGCTGGCCTTCTCGCTGGCGCTTTTATTGAACGGGCGGCTGCGCTGGAAAGAACTGGCGCGCGTCTGGGCGCTGCCGGGCGCGGCGATGCTGGGCTACTGGCTCTGGTTCAAATTCTCGCACGGCCCCACCTGGGCTTCCGCCAATTACGTCGGGGCTTCCACCCTGGCGCACCTGTCCAACCCGCTGGCTTTCATTAACGACTCGCTCTACCGTCTCTTCGCTTCCATGGTGGAGACCGGCCTGCTGCTGCTGCCGCTGGCCGCCGGCTACTTCTTCAGCCTCAGGCAGTTCACTTCGCGCAACGGGCACCACCGGCGCGTAAGCGCCGCAGGGCCCTGGCTGGCGCTGGCCGTGCTGGCGGGCTTCGCCCTGGTGAACGGGCCCCTGCCCTACCTGGAGAACACTTTCTCCAAATACGGCCTGGGCGTGCTTACCCTTGGCGGAGCGCCATTCAAGCCGGCCGGCTTCTTCGCCAGCCCCGCCTTCTGGACCTCGGCCACGGCCGCCGGAGTGATCTCCGCGGTATTCCTGATGTGCGCCTCCGGCCTGGCGCTGCGCGGCGATCGCCCGGAACTGCGTTTTTTCTTCCTTGCCGCTTTCGGCCAGCTGGCCATCTCGCTTTTGGGCGCCAAGTATTTTGACCGCTACCTGCTGCCCACGCTGCTGCCCTGGTTCGCCGCGGCGGCCGTCTTTGCGGCACGGGGGGTAAAATTCTCCATCCCGGCCTCAGGCGCGGCGCTGGCGCTGTACGCCCTGCTGGGCTGGGCCGGCATGAAGGATTACCTGGCCTGGAATTCGGCCAAGTGGGAACTCGCCTCCAGGCCAAAACCGGGCCTGGAGCCGGGGGAAATAGTTAACGGTTTCGATTACGAGGCCTGGCAGAACTATGAGAAGAACATGGCCTACCTCAAGTCCATGAAGCCGCTGCGGATGATAGACGAATGGGAATGGCAGAAGATAAACACTTACCGGGCCGTTGTCTCATACGCGCCCGCGGCCAACATGGCCGTCATCGATAAGCAGGAATACTCGACTCCCCTGTCCACAGCCAAGGGGATCCTCTACCTGAGCGTCCCGCGGCCGGCAAAGTAGCCCGGTTCGGGGTTTTATCCGCCCGCGGGTTGCCTGCGGGCGGCCTTTTTTAATAAAATATCTATATGACATCCTTAAACGGCCACATCTGACCGTTTACCCACACCAAATTTAGCATACCGGGAACCCCTTTACTGGGGTGGGATGGAACGACAACGCGTAAGAGGCGCATACAAGATTATGAACAATGAAAAAATAGCGATAGTCGGTCTCGGCATCATAGCCCCCAAAGCCCTTAACAAGGACCAGTTCTGGCAGAACGTGCTGGACGGCCGCAACTGCATAGGCGAAGTCCCGGCCGACCGCTGGGACTGGAAGCTCTATTTCTCGGAAGACCACAAAGCCGCGGACAAGACCTATTCCAAGATAGGCGGTTTCATAGAGGGCTTCAAGTTCGATTCCATCAAGTACAAGATACCGCCCCAGATAGCCGGCCAGATCTCCCGGCTGCAGCAGATGACCATAGAGGCCGTGCGCATGGCCATGGAGGATTCCGGCTACGACAAGAAGCCGTTCGACCCCAAAATGACCGCAGCCGTGCTGGGCAACGCCATGGGCGCCACCCGCAAGGAAATGACGGACATGCGCGTGTACAAGTTCTACAACGAGGACATCCTCAAGAAGACCGCCGCCTTCTCCTCCCTGCCGAAGGCCAAGCAGGACGAGATGATAAAGGAGTTCGAGGACGGCATAGACAACGGCATCATCAAGATCACCGAGGACACCATGCCCGGGGAGCTGGCCAACGTGACGGCCGGCCGCATAGCCAACGTCTTCAATTTCAACGGCCCCAACATGACCATGGACGCGGCCTGCGCCTCCTCCCTGGCGGCGCTGGACTACGCGGTGCTGGGCCTGCGCGCCGGCAAGTTCGACATGGCGGTGGCTGGCGGCGCGGACGACATGATGTCGCCACCTGCCTACGTGAAGTTCTGCAAGATCGGCGCCCTGTCGGCCGACGGCTCCTATTCCTTCGACGAGCGGGCCAACGGCTTTGTGATGGCCGAGGCCGTGGTGGTTTACGTGCTCAAGCGCCTCTCCGACGCCCAGCGCGACGGCGACAAGATCTACGCGCTCATCAACGCGGTGGGCGCCTCCTCGGACGGCAAGGGCAAGGGCATTACCGCCCCCAACCCCAAAGGCCAGAAGATAGCCATAGAGAACGCCTTCGCGCAGGTGGACTACGGCCCCGGCGACGTGGACTTTGTGGAAGCGCACGGCACCGCCACCAAGGTGGGCGACGCCGCCGAAACCCAGGTACTGAAAGAAGTCTTCGGCCCGCACATGGGCGGGGGAAAGAAGCTGGGCATCACTTCGGTTAAATCTCAGATAGGCCACTCCAAGGCCGCCGCCGGCGCGGTAGGCCTGGCCAAGACGGCCCTGGCCATCTACAACAAGACCCTGCCGACGTCCATCAACTGCGTCAACGTCAACCCCGGCATCGACCAGAACCTCTTCAAGATCATCACCAAGGCCGAGCCCTGGAACAAGGAAGGCCTGCGCCGCGCCGACGTGTCATCGTTCGGCTTCGGCGGCACCAACTTCCACGTGCTGATGGAAGAGTACACCGGTCCGAACCACCCGAAATACGCCAAGGCTATTGCCAGTGCCGCTTCAGAGGGCTATGCCCATCAGGCGGCCAAGGCCGGCGCCGCCGTCATCGAGGTGGTGGAAAACCCCCGCGCGCCCTTCGCCAACCTCCAGGGAGAAGCCGTAACTTTCACCGGCAATACGCCCGCCGAAGTGATAAAGAACGCGCAGGGCGAAGCCGCCGCCGTATTCGCCCATTGGCCCGAGGCCTACCCGCTGGCGACGTACGCCCAGCCTTCCATGCTCAAGCCCAAGTCCGACTGGGGCGTGAGCATAGTAGCCAAGTCCCCGGCCGACCTGCGCGACAAGGTAGAGTTCATGGCCAAGCACGCCAAGCCCGATACCTGGAACGAGCCGCCGCTCAACTTCAAACTGAAGGGCGTTTATACTTTCAAGACCGGCACCAACAAGGCCAAGGTGGGCCTGCTGTTCCCCGGCCAGGGCTCGCAGTACGTGGACATGATGCGCGACCTCGCCGCCAAGTACCAGGTGGTACAGTCCACCTTCGACGAGGCCGACGTTATCCTGGAGAAGATGATAGGCATCCGCCTGACCGAAGCCATCTGGAGCAAGCCAGGCGAGGGCAAGGAAGAACTGGCCAAGCGCGAAGCGGCCATCAAGCAGACCCAGTTGACGCAGCCGTCGATGATGACGGCCGACATCGCCATGTACCGCCTGATGCGGGAGTTCGGCATAAAGCCCGACATGGCCATAGGCCATTCTCTCGGCGAGTACGCCGCCGCCACCGCCGCCGGCATCTTCACCTTCGAGAACGGTCTGCGCGCCGTTACCAGCCGCGCCAAGGAAATGGCCTCGGTAAAGGTAGCGGACCCGGGCAAGATGGCTTCCATAGCGCTGGGCTGCGATAAAGTGGACGTTGAACTCAAGAAGATCAGCGGCTACGTGATCTGCGCCAACAAGAACTGCCCGCTGCAGACCGTGATAGCCGGCGAGGCCAAAGCCGTAGAGGCCGCCGTGCAGCACTTCAAGGCTATGGGCGTAGAGGCGGGGGAGATCCCCGTGAGCCACGCTTTCCATTCCGAGATCGTGGCGCCCGCCATGGGCCCGTACCGCAACTTCCTGCAGAACATCCCGATCAAGGCCGCGGACATGAAGATCCTGTCCAACGTCACCGCGGACTTCTTCCCCACGGATACGCGGGGCATCTACGACATGCTCATCAAGCAGATGACCAGCCCCGTGGAATTCATCAAACAGCTGGAGCGGATGTACGACGAGGGCGTGCGCACCTTCATAGAGTGCGGCCCCAAGCGCGTACTGAGCGCTTTTGCCACCGCCACCCTTAAGGGCAAGGACGACGTCACCATCCTGGCCTCCAACCACCCCAAACGCGGCGGCATCACGGAACTCAACGACCTGCTGGCCAACATGACGGCGCTGGGCATTCCCGTGAACTGGAGCGGCAAAGCCCCGCAGCAGGGCGGCAAGTTCTTCAACCCGTATTACCAGAACTGGGCCATGAAGACCTCTTCCCCTGCCCCGGCGCCCGTGGCCGTATCCGGCCCGGCGGCCCCGCTGCCGGCCGACAAGGCCTCCTTCGCCGAGAAGTACGGCTTCAACTTCAACCCCCTGGCGGTCTCCGGCATAGCCGGCGGCACGCCCGGCACCTGGGACAAGCTGTTCCGCGAGCACAATCTCGACGAGATCCTCGCCGGCAAGAACATGATAGAGAAGATCCCCGGCGAGTGGCGCGACAAGCAGATAGAGAAGAACATCATCCGCGTGGTGAAGTCCCCTACGGGCAACCACAGCATAGAGAAGATAGACTCCGTGGACCAGGCCATAAAGCTCTCCGCGCGCAGCGGGTCGCTGGACATAGAGAAGGAGTTCGGCCTGCCGCATACCGTGGCCAAGGCCCTGGACACTACGTTCAAGATGTCCATAGGCGCCGGCATACTGGCGCTCAAGGACGCCGGCCTGCCGCTCATCCACTACTACAAGAAGACCACCACCGGCAGCTACCTCCCGGAGAAGTGGGCCCTGCCCGAGCCGCTGGGCAGCGAGACCGGCGTGGTATTCGCCTCCGCCTTCCCGGTGACCGAGTCGCTGCTGAAGGAAGTGAACCACTTCTTCAACCACAAGTACGCCGGCAAGACCGCCGAGCAGCTGTGGGAGGTCTACCACCAGATAGTGGACAAGCTGCCCACCGAGGCCGACAAGGCCGGCCTGCGCGCCTGGCTGCAGAAGGAATTCGCGGGCTACCAGCCCGGTTCCGGCAAGGACCCGTACTCGTTCAGCCAGAACTTCCTGTTGAAGGTGATCCCGATAGCCGACTCCCAGTTCGCCCAGTGGGTGGGCGCCAAGGGCCCGACGCTGCACGTAAGCGCGGCCTGCGCCTCCACCACCCAGGCGGTGCACGTGGCCGAGAGCTGGATCCGCGCCGGCAAGTGCAAGCGCGTAGTGGTGATAGCCGCCGACGACATCACCAACGAGACCATCCAGGAATGGACCATGCCCGGCTTCCTCGCCAGCGGCACGGCCACCACCAAGGACAACGTTTCGGAAGCGGCCCTGCCCTTCGACCGCCGCCGCCACGGCCTGATAGCCGGCGCAGGCGCGGTAGGCATGGTGATCGAGGACGAAACGCTGTGCCGCGGCCGCGGCATGAAGCCGCTGGCCCGCCTGCTGCTCACCGAATGCGCCAACTCCGCCTTCCACGTCACGCGCCTGGACACCGAGCACGTGGCGAGCGTAATGGAGAACTTTATAAAGAAAGTGGAGCACGTCTACGGGCTGAAGAAAGAAGAGATCGCCCCGTACACGATGTTCATGTCGCACGAAACCTACACCCCGGCCAGGGGCGGCTCCGCCGCGGCCGAGGTTAAAGCGCTGCGCCGAGCCTTCGGCCCCGCCGCCGACCACGTGGTGGTCAGCAACGTAAAAGGCTTCACCGGCCACTCCATGGGCGCCGGCCTGGAGGACGTGGTGGCGGTGCGCGCGCTCAACACCGGCATCATCCCGCCTATCGCCAATTACCGTGAACCCGACCCGGAACTGGCCGGCATCAACCTCTCGAAGGGCGGCCATTACGACCTGAAATACGCGCTGCGCTTCGCGGCAGGCTTCGGCTCCCATATGGCCATGTCCATGACCGAACGCGTCTGGAAGGTGGGGGAGAACCGCTACGAGGACCAGAACCGCTACAACGCCTGGCTGAAGGAAGTTTCAGGAGACCCGTCGGCCGAGCTGGAAGTGGTGTTCAACACGCTGCGCGTGAAGGACAAGAAGACCGCCGGCAGGCCCGCGCCTGCGCCCGCCAGGGAGCCCGTAGGCGCCGCGCAGAAAGTGGCCGTCGCGGCCACCCCGGCGCCCAAGCCGGTGCCGGTAGCGGCAGCCCCTCAGCATTACGCCGAACCCAAGCCGGTAGCGGCCCACAGCCCCGCCACTTCCGGAGTCAGCGAGGACGCTGTGCGAGAGAACATCCTGGCCATGATAACCGAGAAGACCGGTTACCCCAAGGACATGCTGGAGCTGGACCTGGACATGGAAGCCGACCTCGGTATAGACACCGTGAAGCAGGCCGAGCTCTTTGCCGCGATCCGCGAGCATTACGATATCCCGCGCAAGGACAACGTCTCACTGAAGGATTACCCTACCATCCGCCACTGCATCAAGTTCGTGCTGGAGAATAAGGGTGGGGCAGCCGCGCCCGCCACGGCACACAAACCGGCGGCCGCCCCGGCCCCGGCTAAAGCCGCGCCCGCGCCTGCAGCCGCCACCGCGGCCTCCGGCGTCAGCGAGAACGACGTGCGCGAGAACATCCTGGCCATGATAACCGAGAAGACCGGTTACCCCAAGGACATGCTGGAGCTGGACCTGGACATGGAAGCCGACCTCGGTATAGACACCGTGA
>JACRER010000100.1 GCA_016234365.1 Elusimicrobiota bacterium
GCAGATTCAAAAGGAATTCATAATGTTTCCTCGGGATGTTGCGCAAAGTAGGTTATTACTGAGGCCTGAAAATCACCCCAAAATTTAAAATCCCCGGTTTTGCCCCTCGCCGCGCCTTGCGCGGCGTTGAACTTTTGCAGTCCCGGTAATAGCCCGAAGGCTCGCCCCGCTTGAACGCGGGGCGTTTTTATTTAGGCACGTTAGAGACTCGGGACATCACTAAAACCCGGAGTCGCTAATGCGGGGGTTCGTAAGCCGACAGGGCAAAAGGCGTGAGTATTAATACGGCGGGCCGCTGGGCATTGCGCCTCATGGCGGCGCGGCGGGGAAACGCTAAACTATATCAACGGCTTAAAGAGCCGCAGCAGAGTGGAGGGAAAAATAAAATGAAAAAGTTCAACCTGATAGCCCTGATGGCCGTAGTGACGCTAGCAACTACCAGCGCCTACGCCCGCGAGGCTTCTTTCGAAGAACTGGTGGGGGGAGACTCCGCCAGCATAGTGCGCGGCCTGAATGCCCCGGGATCCGACGACGCGCAGAAGATAAGCTTCCCCGTGCCGGCCGGTATGGAGAGCTGCAAGTACGCTTCGGTGCAGGGAGACACCTGTTCCTTTATATGCAAGAGCGGCGCTACCGTTACCCGGCCCCGGCTCAACTCCTCCGTGGCCCAGAACGGCGGCTGCGCCCTGTTCGTGATGGTGCCGCTGCCGAAAAGCGCGAAGGGCGCTTTCGACGGCCCCAAGGAAACAGAAGTGGAGAACCCGCAGTACGTCTGCCAGGCTTCCGGCGGCGGCTACGCCATAGCCACCGCGGGCAATAAGCCCCGGATCTGGCAGATCGGCGGACTGAGCGAAGGCGCCAGGTCCGGCCTGGAGCTCGGCAACGTGGCGGTAACCCCCGGCAACCGGCCCGGCAAGCTCGACGCCTCCGGGACCCTCACCTTCTTCGGTGAAACCATGAAGGTCGGCCTGTCGCTTAACCCCGACGCCAAGAACGGCGGCAAGCCCTCCATGACCGCCAGCCTCAACGGGGAAGCGGTACTCAAGAACGTGCCCTGCCAGGTGTATAACCCAAAGTCCGAGCCCGGCCGCTCCGCCGCGGCGCCCGCGGCCCGCGTGTACGCGGAAGGGCACCTGTACGCCTATAACCGCGCCACCAAGCAGTACGACACCGACATGTTCCTGCGCTGCTCGGTCACGCTGGAGAACTTCAAAAGCTACCTGGACACGCAGCACGGCTCGCCGCGGGACGTGGTGGCCGCGGATTACCGCCTGGGCGGGTTTCCGGAACTCGCCAAGTACGCCGCTGGCAACTCCGTGGCGCTCGCCCCGGACAAGTATTCCGACTACGTGAACCTGCAGGGTTATTACCAGTCGGGACTCAGCAAGGGCGTGGACGTGAACATCTTCATAGACAAGGTGCCGTCCGCGCAGGCGTTCCTGGCCAACCCCGGCACGCCGCTGGACGTGTATGTTACCATGGAAAACTCCGCCACCTCCTATTTCGGGGGCAACGGCGTGAAGTGGGGCTACTGGTGCAACTTCCGCCAGAAGACAAAGTAAAGTAAAAAATCAAGGGAAACCGGGCGGCGTATCCGCCCGGTTTTTATTACGCCTAGCGGCTTTCCGTTCCTACTGCGCGGTTAAGGGAATCTGCCAGCGCTTGGGCCGCGGCAGCATCCTTGGCTGCACGGTAGAAAGGCACTCGGCTTCCGTCTTTCAGGTTAAGTATGAGGCTGGGTGTGATGTCCGTGGCTACCTCGAAATTCTTTATCCGGGAGAACGGGACGGTGGCGGCTTTTGTGGCCAGTCGCGCGCGGTATTCAACGTTGCCGTACTCCGCCTTTATAAAAGCCGGCGCTAACAGGCCGCCCACAACGCCCAGCGCGAACAGCACGAACAGCAGCAAGATCAGAACAAAGAACCCGCCGAAAACATAAAGGAACACGTCTCCCATCTTTAACGGGTTGAAAACCAGCTTTTCCTGGAAAGAACTTTCGGCCGGATCGGCCAGGCGGGAGTTCACCCGGTCTATAAAAGAAGTAATAGCGTCCGGCATGCCGTAGGGGATAAGATGGGTGACCACCGCGCCGCCGCCGTCCGCCATTTCGGCGGCCAGGGTGTTGAGCCGGCCCGCCGCCCGGCGGCCGGACCCGGAACCGGCCTTGGAGCCCAGCGACAGGGAAGATACGCCGCCCAGGTCTAGGAGTTTATAGCGGAACCCGTAAAAATATTTAAAATCGAATTTCAGGTCCCAGCCGGTTTTGGCCCTGGTCCCTGAAATGCCCCATTGCTGGCAGTAAAGCCCCACTACAGAGCCGGCAAAAGCCAGCGCGAACAGAAAGATCAGTAACGGGAACACCGAATCTATAGGGTGGGTCAGTCTTACGTACATTTTTCCTCTTTTGGCCAGGGCGGCTTTGGCTGTTATGGTAGCAAAAAACCCGGGCGGCCCGGATTTTATAGAATAGACCTGGGAGTCTATGCTCACAACCGCTTTAGAACCGCTTCTTAAACAGGCCCTGGAAAGGCGCAAACCGCTGCTGGAGCGGCTGCGCGCCGAGGACACCGACTGCTACCGCCTTTTTCACGGGGTGGGCGAAGGCCTGCCCGGGCTTACCATAGACCGCTACGCCGGGCTGGTGCTGGTGCAGACTTTCCGCGAAAGCCTGGCCGCCGCGGAGATCACTGAGCTGGAGTCGCTCCTTAAAAAAACTCTGGCGTACCCCTTCGCCCTGGCGTACAACCACCGCGGGAAGACCGCCACGGAATCTTTCTCTCATTGGCATACTCCCGCGCCGGATGCGCTGGGCGATTTTTACTGCCGCGAGGGCGGGGTGAAATACTTTATAAAGGCCCGGCACCGCGGTATAGACCCCTGGCTGTTCCTGGACCTGCGCGCGGGGCGCAGGTTTATCCGCCAAACCTCCAAGGGGTTAAGCGTGCTCAACCTGTTCGCCTACACCTGCGGCGCCGGCGTCTGCGCGGCGGCGGGGGGTGCCGAGGAAGTGTGGAACGTGGACTTTGCAAGTTCCAGCCTCGAGGTAGGCCGGCGCAACGCCGAGCTTAACGGCATTCCGGAAAGCCGGTTCCGGCTGGTGAACGAGGACTGCCTTACCGTTGTGCGGCAGCTGGCGGGCCTGCCTGTGGCCGGGCGCTACGGCCAGAAGCGCAAGTACACCCGGTTCGAACCCAAAGCTTTCGACCTTATTTTTATAGACCCGCCGGCCTGGGCGAAGGGCGGGCTGGGCGCCGTGGACGTGGTGCGCGATTACCCGAGCCTCTTCAAGCCCGCCGTACTGGCCGCAAAGCCCGGCGGCAGGGTAATAGCAGCCAACCACGTGGCTTCGGTGGATTACGCCGCCTGGACGGACACGCTCAAGCGCTGCGCCTCAAAAGCAGGCCGCCCGGTAAAGAGCATAGAGCAAATAATCCCGGACGAGGATTTTCCGTCGTTCGACGGGAAACCGCCGCTCAAGATAGCCGTCTGCGGGCTTTGATTAAAAGATAAAATATCATTATGGAAATACTCATCACCAACGACGACGGCATTTACGCCGAAGGCATCTACGCGCTGGCCACCGCGCTAAAACGGGCCGGCAACGTTACCGTAGTGGCCCCTGACACGCAGCGCAGCGCCGTAGGGCACGCCATCACCATCACGGACCCGCTGCGCGTCACCGAGGCCAAGCGCAACGGCAAGTTCTTTGGCTACGCGGCCAGCGGCACTCCGGCGGACTGCGTGAAACTGGGCATCAAGGCCATCATGAAAAAGCGCCCGGACCTGGTGGTCTCCGGCATCAACCTGGGCGGCAACCAGGCTTACAACATACTTTACTCCGGCACGGTCTCCGGCGCCACCGAGGGCGCGCTGCTGGGCATCCCGTCCATGGCCGTTTCGCTGGACACTTTCAAAAACCCGGACTTCGGCCCTTCGGCGGAGTTCGCGGTAAAGATGGCGCGCCTGATGGCCCGCCGCAAAGTGCCGCCCGGCACGCTGCTCAACGTTAACCTGCCCAACCTGCCGGCCAGGAAAATAAAGGGCGTGCGCGTAACCAACCAGAGCCTCACTTCCTTTAACGACTGGTTCGACAAGCGCCGCGATCCGCACGGCAACACCTATTACTGGATGACCGGCGACTACACGCCCAAGGACCCGGACAAGGCCAGCGACCTTAACGCCCTGCTGGCGGGCTATGTCTCGGTCACGCCCATACAGTTCGACCTGACCAATTACAAGTTCATTACCGAGTTGGAAAGCTGGGGGCTGGCCCGGTGAGAACGGCCGCACTGGCCGCGGCGCTGGCGCTCTGCGCCGGCCCTGCGCGCGCGCTGGACGCGGCGCCCTCCACGGCCCCGGTTTCGGGCGTGGAGGCCAGCACGGCCCCGGCCAAACCCAAATACCTGCCTCCCGCCGAAGTGCGGCAGGCCGTTTACACCCTGAACCTGCTGGCGGAGCGCGGAGGGGAAGTCCCCGCGGAAAAACTCGCCGCGTTCCTGCCGGAACTGGCCAAGTTCAATTCACGCCTGGAAGAACTGCTGGGCCGCGGCCTGCTGGAGGACGCGGCCGCGCGCGACGCTCAGGACGCGCTGAAAACTTTCCGCAACGCCATCCAGCTTTACTACGCGGCCTTTAACAAATACCCGGAGAACCCGGAGGCGCTGGTGCCCGGTTACCTGCCGGCGGTGCCCGAGCTGCGGCTGGCGGGCCACGCGCCTTCGGCCGCGGTCAAAGTTACGGACGCTTCCCGCGACGGGGAGCCGGCCAAGGCGGCCGGCGACTCCGGCGGCTGGCTTTATTTTTACGGCGCCGGCGCCAACAGCGGCCTGCTGCTCATAGACTGCACCCACAAAGATCCCGGCGGGCAGGAATTCGCCGCGTACTGAGGCTCCCATGATAAAAGACACCACCATCGAAAAGACCATAGAACGGCTGGTGAAGAAATACCCGTCGGAAGCCGGGCGCATAGAGGCCTGCGTAAAACAGGCGGCGCGCCTGTGGGATACGCGCAAGGACGGCACCGCCTCGGAGTTCTCGCGCTTCTGCAAGGAGAATTTCCTGATAGGGCCCGAGCTGGATAAACTGCTGGCCACTTTCGAGAGCAAACTGGAAAGCGTCAACGGCCATTTCTCGGCGCTGTCGCTCAAGCTGCGCCGCGAGATCGACGAGGACACCGGCCCGCTGGGGCCCGCCGACAGGCTGTTCGCCGCTTACTCGCCCGGTTCCCATTTCACCGAGGACATGTTCTTAACGCGGCTGGCCTTTATGGCACTGCTGAACTTCCCCATTAAGACGCTGGAGACCTGCCTGGAGAAGGGCGCCGGCTGGACGCGGGACGATTGGGCGCGCGCGCGGCTGGCGCAGCGCTTTGCGCACCGGGTGCCGGCGGAAGTGAACCGGGAACTGGTTTGCGCCCACGCCGAGGCCGAGCATTACATCGCCACCTACAATATTTTCATGCACGGCGTTACCGGCCCGGAAGGGGAAGCACTTTTCCCCAAGGGCCTGAAGCTGATAACGCACTGGGGCCTGCGCGACTTCCTTAAAGGGCTTTACTCCGATCCCGACGGGCTCAAGCGCCAGCGCGTGGTGCAGGCCGTGATGGAGCGCATCATAGCGCAGGAGATACCGCTGAAGGCGATAAACTCGGAGAACCACGAATGGAACCCGGCCGCCAATACGCTGGACGGCGGCAGGGCGGACCGCGAGCCGGATACCCGCTACGAGAAGTTCCTGGAAGTTTTCCGCGCGCACCTGGCGGAAGACAAGTATTTCCCGCTGGCCCCCACGCATATGGCGCGCAAGTTCAACCTGGGGCGCGAAATACCGGAAACAGAGGTAGAGAACCTGTTCGTGAGCCTGCTGGAAGCCAAAGAGGGCGCCGAGGCCGCGGAACTTATAACCGCGCGGCTGGGCCGCCGGCTCGAGCCTTTCGATGTCTGGTACGACGGGTTCAAGGCCCGCTCCGGCGTAAGCCAGGCCGACCTGGACAAAGCCGCGGCCGCAAAATACCCCGACGCCGCGGCCTTCGAGCGCGGCATCCCGGAAATTCTCCAGAAGCTGGGCTTCTCAAAGGAAACCGCCCGCTTTGTGGGCGAGCGCGTGCAGGTGGACGCGGCGCGCGGCGCCGGCCACGCCTGGGGCCCCGCCATGCGCACGGAAAAAGCCCGCCTGCGCACCCGCGTGCCGCAGGGCGGCATGGATTACCGCGGCTTCAACATAGCCATGCACGAACTGGGCCACTGCACGGAGCAGGTCTTTTCGCTCTACAAGGTGGACCGCACGCTGCTGGAAGGCGTGCCCAATACCGCTTTCACGGAAGGGTTCGCCTTTGTCTTCCAGGACAGGGACCTGGACGTGCTGGGGCTGTCCAAGCCCGACGCCGCCGCGGCGCACCTGAAGGCGCTGGACACTTTCTGGGCCACGCGCGAAATAGCCGGCGTGGCGCTGGTGGACATGAACGTGTGGCGCTGGCTTTACAAGAACCAGGACGCCGAGGCCGCGGACCTGCGCCAGGCCGTGGTGGAGATCTCCAAGGCGGTCTGGGACCGCTACTACGCGCCGCTCTTCGGGAGCAAGGGCAGCACGCTGCTGGGCGTGTACTCGCACATGATAGACAACGCGCTGTACCTGCCGGACTACCCGCTGGGCCACATCATAGCGTTCCAGGTGGAGGAATACTTTAAGGACCACAGCCTGGCCTCCGAGATGGAGCGCATGTGCGTGCAGGGCGCCATAACCCCGCGCGAATGGATGCGCCGCGCCGTGGGGGCGGATATTTCCGCCGAACCGCTGGTGCGCGCCGCAGCGCGCGCGCTTAAGGCGTTTGCGGCCCAGAAACAAGGCGTTAAATGAACCCTAAAGAATATTCGCTGATAGCGGTAGTGGGCGTCTCCGAAGACGCCTCCAAGTACGGGCACAAGATCTTCCGGGACATGTTAAACGCCGGCTACCCCGTTAAAGGCGTAAACCCGAAGGGCGGCTTTGTGCTGGGGCAGAACCTCTACAAAAGCCTGACCGATATAGAAAAGCGCCCGGACCTGGTGATAACCGTGGTACCGCCGGCGGCAACCGAGCAGGTTGTGGAGGAATGCAATAAACTTGGCATCAAGCAGGTCTGGCTGCAGCCCGGCTCCGAATCCGCCGCCGCGCTCAAGAAGGCGGCCGAGTACGGCATAAAGACCACCTCGGCCTGCTTTATGGTGGCCAAAGGGGTGTGGTAGTGCTGCAGGAACTGCTGGGCAAAAAATACGAAGCCTACCTGGCCTTCATCCGCGCGCAGATGATAAAGGACCAGATAGAGGCGCGCGGCGTTAAGGACGCGCGCGTGCTGGCGGCCATGCAGAAGGTGTGCCGCCACTGCTTTGTGCCGGAAGACCTGCGCACCCGCGCCTACGAGGATTACCCGCTGCCGCTGGCGCACGGGCAGACCGTTTCACAGCCCTACATTGTGGCGCTCATGAGCGAACTGGCCGCGCTCTCCGGAGGGGAAAAAGTGCTGGAGATAGGCACCGGCTCCGGCTACCAGACGGCCGTGCTGGCGGAACTGGCCGCGGAGGTGGACACCGTGGAGTTCTTCCCTGCCCTGGCGCAGGACTCCAAAGCGCGCCTGGCCAGGCTAGGCTATGCCAAAATAAATTTCAAAACGGGCGACGGCGCGGCCGGCTGGCCGGAGCGCGCGCCCTATGACGCCATAATAGTTACCTGCGCCGCGGCGGCCGTGCCTCCGGGGCTGGCGGCCCAGCTTAAGCCCGGCGGGCGGCTGGTAATTCCCGTGGGAGGGGAAGAACAGCAGCTTAAAGTTCTAACCAGAACGGCGGCGGGCCTTGAGGAGCGCGCCGTCTGCGCCGTCAGGTTCGTGCCCATGCTAAAGGATGCCGCGTGAATACCCTGGCTTTTAAAGTGGCCTGGCGCCTGGTCTTTTACCCCGTCCTGGTCTACGGCGTTTTCTCTTTTATTTTTTTCTGGCTTTACGCGCACCCCAAGCGCTACTCCGGCTCCTACGTGCCGGAGGATTTTGGGCTTAAGCGGGAGAACATAAAGCTGCGCACCTCCGACGGCGTAGAGCTGGACGGCTGGTTCATCCCCAACGCGAAGAGCAAAAAAGCCGTGGTGGTCTGCCACGGCTACCCCATGGACAAGAGCGACGTGCTGGGGCTGACGGTTTTCCTGGCGCGGGAATTCAACCTGGTCTACTTCGATTTCAGGGCCACCGGCAAAAGCGGCGGTTTTTTCTGCACCGGGGGCGCCAGGGAAACACGCGACATAGACGCGGCCGTGAAGTTCCTGCAGGAAAAAGGTTTTTCTTCCATCGGCGCCTTTGGCTTCTCCATGGGCGCCGCTTCCGTGCTGCTGGCGGACAACCCCGGCATAAAGGCCCGCGTGCTGGACGCGCCCTACGCGGACCTCGACGGCGTCCTGCGTTATATCTTCCGCCCTTTCGGGATCTGGGGGCGGCCGCTGGTAGCCCTGATGAAAGCCTGGAACTTTCTTTTCACCGGGATCAGCATAAGCGCGGTAAGCCCGGAGCGCGCCGCGGCCGCGCTTAAGACGCCGCTGCTGCTGGTGCACGGCGACGCGGACCGCCAGGTGCCATTGGCCAACTCCGAGCGGATCAAGGCGGCCAACCCCGCCGCCGAGTTGTGGGTAGTGAAAGGCGCCAACCACGGCGAGAACTGGTACAAGGCCGGCAACAAGTACGAAGTGCGCCTGACGGATTTTTTCAGGAAGAACCTTTGAGGCCCTATCACCTATGAACGCTATCAAAACCACCGACCTCGTAAAACGCTACCCGGAAGTGACCGCCGTGGACGGCGTCTCGCTGGAGATCCCGGAAGGAGAAGTGTTCGGCCTGCTGGGGCCCAACGGCGCCGGCAAGACCACGCTCATAAGCATGCTCTCCACGCTGGTCCGCCCCACGTCGGGCACCGGGCTGGTGGCGGGGCACGACATAAACCGCGAGCCGCTGTCCGTGCGCCGCAATATAGGCATAGTTTTCCAGGAGCCCAGCGTGGACGACCTGCTGACCGCGCGGGAGAACCTTTACCTGCATTCCATGCTCTACGGCATGACCCGGGCGGAGATCCCCGCCAAGATAGACCACATGCTCAAGCTGGTGAACCTTTCGGACCGGGCGGAAAGCCTGGTAAAGACCTTCTCCGGCGGCATGCGCCGCCGGCTGGAAATAGCGCGC
>JACRER010000007.1 GCA_016234365.1 Elusimicrobiota bacterium
AGGTGCAGGCGGTCCGGGCCGGAAAAGCCCCAGGCGGCGGCCGCATCCCAGGCCTTGTTGCCGCTCAGGGACTGCTTGTAGCTGACGCCGGTGGGTTCCCCCACTATAACTCCGAGTTCCCGGCCTTCGGCGGCGCCGCAAGAGGCCGCTGCGGCGCAGAGCAGGCAGGAGCAAAGTAACAGTCTTTTCATTTTTTCCCCTTTCAAAATAATACATCTTTCTCGCATTAAATTGCAGGCAGAGGCCGCGCGTTACCTTACGCCGAACAGCCGCTTTAGCCAGCCTTTCAGTCCTCTGGAATGCAGCGGGCATTTCTGCCGGGGCTCCGTGCCCGCCAGGAAGAATTCCTTGCGCCGCTCCGGACAGCCGGCTACCGCCAGCAGGCCGCTGGCCGGGTCCACTGTCGCCCTGGTCAGCCCTTCTTCGGGACTGGCGAACTCCAGCGGCGGCGAGCCTACCAGCGCCGGCTTCATGAAGGCTGCCCAGACCGGCAGCGCGACGGCGGCCCCGACGGCGCCTATGGCCCTGTTGGCATCCTCCCCGGTCCAGACGCCTGCCAGCAGCCGCGGCGTATAGCCGATGAACCACGCGTCCCTGCCGCCAGTCGTGGTGCCGGTCTTGCCGGCCGCGGGCCAGCGCCAGCCGTAGGCCGTCTCCAGCGAACGAGCCGTCCCTTCCTTTACCACGCCTTCCAGCAGCGAGGTGACCAGGTAGGCCTGGGCCGGCGTGATGACCGGCGACCTTTCCCTGGCGCCGTAGGACAGTACGCGGCCTTCGGAACTGGTCACCGCGGTTATAAGCCCTGGCTCCACGCGGAAGCCGCCGTTGCAGAACGGCGCGTAGGCCGCGGTCAGCTCCAGCAGGCCCGTCCCCGAGACGCCCAGCGCCAGGGCCAGGCTGTCGTCGAGCGGGCCGCGTATGCCCAGCCGGCGCGCGAAGGCCGCTATTTTAGCCGGCCCCACCCTTTCGGCGAGGTGCAGCGTGGCGGAATTCAGCGAGAGCGCCAGCGCCGCGCGCAGCGTGACCGTGCCGTGGTAAACCCCGTCGTAATTGCGCGGCTTCCAGGGCCGGCCGCCGGCGCCGGTATAGGCGCGCGTAGTGTCGGCCAGCAGAGTGGCCGGCGTGAAACCTTCCTCCAGCGCCGCGCCGTAGACGAACGGCTTGAACGCGCTGCCTGGCTGGCGGCTGGCCTGGGTGGCGCGGTCGAACTGGGAGCTGTCGAAATCCTTGCCGCCCGCCAGCGCCAGCACCGCCCCGCTGGCCGGGTCCAGCGCCGCCAGGGCGGCCTGGTGCCGCGCCGTGGCCACGGCGGCCATGGCCGCCGCCTGCAGTTCCGTGTCCAGCGTGGTGTAGACGGTCAGGCCGTAGCGGAATACTTCGTTCTCGTCGTAGGATTTCAGCAGGCGGCGCACTACTTCGGCGATGAAGTAGTCGGCGCTCCCGCTTCCCCTGCGCTTCAGCGGCGCCAGGCGCAGCGGGGCCGCCGCCGCGGCCGCGTATTCCGGCGCGGCTATCAGCCCCTCAGCCAGCATGCGCGACAGCGCGTAATTGCGGCGCGCCAGGGCCGCCGCGGGGTCGCGCCGCGGGTTGTAGCGGTACGGCGAGCGGATGAGCCCGGCGAGCAGCGCGCATTCGGGCAGGTCCAGCTCCGCCGGTGCCTTGCCGAAGTAGAAGTCCGCCGCGGCCCGCGCGCCCGCCACGCCGTAGCGGCCGTCCTGGCCCCAGTAGATCTCGTTGAGGTAGAGCGTGAGCAGCCGGCGCTTGTCGTAGCGCCGCTCGAGGTAGAGGGCGAGCGCCGCCTCGGCAAGCTTGCGCCGCAGCGTGCGGCGCGGCGTCAGGAAGTAGTTCTTGGCCAGCTGCTGCGTTATGGTGCTGCCGCCCCAGAGCCCTTTGCGCGTGAGGTTGCGCCAGAGCGCGCCGGCGAGCGCGCGGAAGTCCAGACCGTGGTGGCTCATGAAGCGCTTGTCCTCCACGGTTATCACCGCTGCGCGCAGCTGGTCCGGGATGTCCGCCTCTTCGGCGGGCTCGCGGCGCACCTTCTCCGGGCCGGAGAGCTCGGCAGCCAGCTCCGGCTCCAGCCGGATCTCCCCCGCGCCGCCGGCGGTGAATTCCCAGCCGGTGCCGCCGTAACGGAGTTCCGCGGTTTCCGGAGCCTGCGCGGCCGTCGGGGAGTCGAAGCCCCTCAGGCAGAGTGTCAGCCGCGGCGGGTCCCAGGCGTATTCGCCGGGCTTCTGCGGTTCTTCGGCGGCCTGGTAGCCCAGCCTTTCGAGCCGGCGTACCAGCGCGGACGGCGGGGTATAGTCCCCCTCCCCGAGCCGGAACGGGGCCGCGTAGATCTTTGTGGAGAACGACTTGCCCAGACCTCCCGGCGCAAAGCCGGAAATTATGTGCCCGGCGTACAGGAACAAACCCGCGAGGGCAAGCGCGAAAACGGCCAAAGCGGCCGCGCCCGCGGTTATCCAGTATTTTCTGCGCATCTGTCCCGGTTCCCCCGCCGCCGTGGTCGCTTAATGCCTGTGCGCGGGCGTCGCGGCTTCTTCTTCGCCGCCGTGACGCTCTTCAGAGTGCACGGTCTTCGCGACGTTTTCCACGTAATGGATGAACGTTACGTAGGCCTCCACATACTCCCGGCCTTTCTCCACGCTTTGGCCTGCCTCTTTCCTGAGCGGCGGCAGCGCGGCGAATCTTTTCGTTATGGCCAGCTCGGAGTGGCGGCCTATTTTACCTGCCAACTCTTTTATCTCGCCGCGCATTATGGCGGAATCCACTTCTTTTACTATCTCTTCGGCGGACCCCGCGGGCTTCAGCCCGGTATACGGCGCGCCTTCGCCCGCCCGGTGCAGGCGCACCAGCGTCTCGAAGAACCAGAGGTCGGCCAGCTCAGCGGCTTTGCCGCCGGCCTTGCGTACCTCGACTGTTTTGTTGAAGGCCTCTTTGACGGCGGCCTCGTCGCCGGGCCGCACCCAGGCCAGCGCCGGGGCCGGATCTCCGCTCTGCAGGGACGCTTTTGCCGCCGCTACCACCGGTCCGTCCAGCGAATCGCAATGGGCCGCCGCCAGCCCGGCCGATAAAAATACCAGCGCTATAGCCGTTAACGCTCTTTTCATGTTTCCTCCCGGAACTTTTAATTCAAGTGTTTCGCTTGCTTATCTTCGAATCAGGGAAAGGAACTGCCCTTATAGATATGCCGATGCGGAATACCGCCGTCGCCGCTTTAGCGTGGCGCCGGCGGGTTCCGAAGCGCTCCCAGGGTCCCGTTTATTCTTTGACCTGGGTGGAAAGGAAGACCGGCAGGGTCATCTGCCCTACCTGGTCCTGCAGTTCCTCTATCTCGTCTATGTGGCCGTCCTCGTCGTTGAGGATGGCCTGCAGGATGTCGCGCGTGGCGTAGTCGCCCGCCTCGCCGGCCTGCACGATGGCCTCGTTATAGGATTTTATCGCCCCGGCCTCCAGAGCGTGGTCGCCGGCCAGCTGCTTCGGGACGTCGGCGCCGATGTTCATCTTCCTCAGCACGCTCACGGTGGGCGTGCCCTCCAGGAAGAGGATACGCCCTATCAGCTTCTCCGCGTGCTTCATCTCCGTTATCGCGCGCTTCTCGAACTGCTTGTGCAGTTTCTGGTAACCCCAGTTGGCGCACATCTCGGAGTGCACCATGTACTGGTTTATGGCCGTAAGCTCGTCGGCCAGCAGCAGCCCGCCGGGCGCGAGGGCGGCCGCGTTGGCCCGCGCCCCTTGCCCGTCGAGCGCGGCGATGATGTCGGCTTTGGCCCGCGGGGCCCGCACCGGGCGATCCGCCGCGCGCAGCTGGACGAAATTGTTGCCCCCGCGGATTCGGGACATGTAATCCTGCACGGCGAAGACATGCCGCCCGCCGTCCCGGTAGACGCGGGCCAGCAGCGTGCCGGCGGAGACTATGCCCTGCCCGGAGCTGCCGGTAACACGCACGTTTATTTCGCTGCCCATCGCTCCCTCCCGCGCCGTCCGGCGCTACTTGCCGCGCTCCTCTCCGGGAGCGGTAGCTTTGCAGGAATTTCCCTTGAACCTGGCCTTCACCACTTTCTTTTTCTCGTCCACCTCGAAATAGGTCCGGCAGTAGAACCGCAGGGTGTCGCCGCCATAAGTGGTGGCGTAGCCGTTGCCGGTCTTCGGGTTGTAGGAGTAGGTGGTGTAGCGCGAGGTCTGGTAGCTTTCTTCGAAAGAGTACTCGTAGACCGTGTTCCCGTTGGGCGCCTGGATGGTGCGCGCCGGATAGCCCCAACTGTCCACCAGCGTCTGCGCGTCGGCGCCCACCCAGGACCCGGTCACCTTCTTGTAGTTTGCTGTAGTGGCGCAGCCGCACAACAGCGCGGCGGCGCACAGTGTCAGCGAGAGCTTTTTCATGATAACTTTCCCCCGTCCTTGATTACAGTATACGCGCTGCGTTTTGTCAACTTCAGTTACTGCCATGGGTCCTTGCGGCCGGCCGAGCTTTTGGTAAGGCCGTTGTCGGCGAGGTATTTGTAGGCCGCCAGCGCCGCCGCGGCCCCCTGCCCCACCGCCACCGAGATCTGCTTCTCCTCGGTGTCGGTCACGTCCCCGGCGGCGAAAAGGCCCTTCTCCGCAGTGGCCTGCGCCCGGTCCACCTCTATCTCCCCGAATTTGTTGAGCCTGGCGAGCTCCCCCACGGGGACGCTGTTGGGGGTCAGCCCTATTTCCAGAAATACCCCGTCCACGGCCAGTTCCAGTTTTTTGCCGTCTGGCGACTGCAGCCTTACGCCGGTGAGCCTGTCGCCGCCCAGGTAGGCCTTCACTTCCATGCCGGTGTGCAGCTTCACGTTGGGGGCCTTCTTTATCTCCGCCACAAGCGCCGCGTCGGCCCGGAAATTCCCGCTGCGGTGCACCAGGTGTACCTCCGAGGCGAAGGCCAGCAGGTCGCGTACCGACGAGAACGCGGAATTGCCTCCGCCCACCACGGCCACCGCCTTGCCCTTGTAGAGCGGCGCGTCGCAGGTGGCGCAGAAGCCTATGCCCTTGCCCACCAGCGCGTCCTCTCCGGGCAGGCCCAGCCTCTTGTATTCCTTGCCGGCGCAGTACACTACGGCGCGCGCCTTGAAGGTTCGGCCGCCTTCCATGCGCAATAAAAAATCTTCTCGCTCTTTCTCTATCTTAACGACGTTTTCCCCGATAGCCTCGGCCACCTGGTGGCGGGCCATGTGGGAATGGAAGGCGTCCGTCATTTCGGCGCCGGTAACCTCGGCCAGGCCCAGGTAGTTCTCTATTCCCGCGGTATAGTTGACCTGCCCGCCCAGCTTCTTGGCCACCAGCGCCACGTCGAGGCCCTTGCGGGCGGCGTAGACGGCCGCCGACATGGCCGCGGGCCCTCCGCCCACGATGCCCAGCTCGTAGCGGTGCCCGGGCTCGGCCCGCCTTATCTTTGCGGCCGCGCCCGCCGCGCGCACCTGGGTCACCAGCTCCTGGTACTGTTCAGGGGCGACCGTTTTGACCACCTCGAGGTAGATGGCCGGGGCGGGCAGGGCGCCGGTGAATGAACTGGTTCCGTTTATAAGGGTCTTTGGTACGCCGGTGACCTCGTACTTCCGGCTCAGGTCGGGGAATTCCGCGGACTCAACCATGTCGGCGCGGATGTTGTCGTTGAGGAAGGCGAATTCGTGCGCGACGCGCACCACTTCGGGGCAGTACTGGCAGGTGAGCGTCACCATGACCTCCAGGTGCACGGGCACGGTTATCTTGCGCACCAGCTCCTGCAGCTGCGGGTCCAGGTTGGAGCGCCCGCCGGAGACCAGCATTACGGCCTCCAGCAGCGACGGGAACTCGTAGCCGCCGGTCACGCCGTAGAAGCGGATGCCGTAGTCCCGCTCGCCCAGCACGGCCGTGGCCGGCGCGCGGGCTATCTTGTAATTCATCGCTATGTCGCCGTCGAGCACCGGGTCGCGGATTTCCAGCTTGAGCTTGCCGGAGAGGCCGCACAGTTCCAGCAGCAGTTGCTCCTGGTGCGAGCAGGAAGGGCAGGAGAAGCCTTTCTGCTTGAAGAAGAGCAGACGCACCGGCTTGTCGAGGCCGGCCAGCAGCCGCCTGAGGTCCCGCTCTGCCTCGCCGCTTATGATCTTTTCCATATCTCCCCCTGTCGTTCAAAATCCCGCGATTATGCGCAACAGCCGCCCTTCCGTGGGAATGGCCGCCAGCTTATAATCGTCGCCCAGCGCGCGCAGGGCCCGCTGTAGAGCCGGCGCCGGCGGGCCACCGGGAAACGCGGCCGCCTGCGTTCGAGCGTATCCAGCAGGGCCACCGCCGCCAGCGGCGTCGCGGCCTGGAAAGTAACCTCGGGCGGGATCATATCTTTAACTCACCGGTTCTCCGGCCCCAGCGCCTTCTCTATCAGCGGGGCCAGCTCCTCGGGCTTTACGGCCGGCGCGTGCCGGGACAGCACCCGCCCGTTACGGCCGACGAGGAACTTGGTGAAGTTCCACTTGATGGCTTCGGTGCCCAGCAGCCCGGGGGCCTTGGCCTTGAGGTGAGCGTAGAGCGGGTCCTCCCCCTTGCCGTTCACCTCCAGCTTGCCCAGCACCGGGAACTCCACGCCGTAGTTCAGCCTGCAGAAGTGCTGTATTTCCTCGTTGGAGCCGGGTTCCTGATTGGCGAACTGGTTGCAGGGAAACCCCAGGACCACCAGCCCTTTCTCCCGGTACTTGTCGTAGAGCGCCTTCAGGCCCGCGTACTGCGGCGTGTAGCCGCATTTGCTGGCCACGTTCACTATCAGCGTCACTTTGCCTTTCAACTGCGAAAGCGGGTAGTCCGCTCCCAGCGCGTCCTTGACGGTAAAATCGTAAACGGTCTTTTCCACGGCGGTCTCCTTTTTGGTCTTCCCGGCTTTGCCGGCGGCGGCGCAGGGCCCGGGCAGCAGGGCCAGGCACAGCGCGGCGGTAGTAAAATGCTTCACTCTTTCCTCCTTCAGTCGTTGGGCACGTTGCCCGAGGCGCGGGTCAGTTTGGTGACGTTGCTCCGGGTGAAGAAGCCGTCGAAGTCCCCGTAGCGGTAAATATATTCCGTTACGAGGAAGGTGTTCTTCGACGGCTCCGTGAAGGTCTGCTTCAGCCCTTCGGCTTCGGAGCCCACCAGTTCTAGCAGGTATTTCATGCCGTCTCGGGCCAGCGCGGCGTAAGTCTCCTCTATGTGCTCCGTGTGGAAGGCCAGGTGGTGGGTGCGCGCGCCGTAGAGCCGCACGAACTTCTCCGTCGGGCCCTCGCCGTCCCCGCCGGCGGCCGGCCGCATGCCGGAGGTGAAGACCAGCGCGAAGTCGGCCGCGCCGAGCCGCGTGACGTTGGTGATGGAATTGAGCTCGTCCACGTAGACCGCGAAGTCGTAGTTGTAGCCGGTCAGCCGCATGAACTCCAGCATGGCCGCGTCCCGGTGCGCGGCCGTGATGCGCGTGGCGGCGTGGTCGAGGCGCCCTATGTTCTTAAGGTAGGGCAAGCCGGGCTTGTCCGGCAGGCGCTCCAGCCGCCTGGCGCCGGAATGCAGGTAGTCCCGGCGGCCGGTCTTCCACTGCACGAAGCCCGTGGAGTTGCCGGTGTAGGCCGAGGGCGGCGTCTGGATGAAGAGGTACTTGTCGTTCTCTATTATTCCCGGCGTCTGGAACTTAACCCCGCGGGCCTGCTGAATGGCGACGTAGCGCCGCAGGTCCGCGGCCAGGAAGACGAAGGTTTCCAGGCGCGTATCGGGCATGGCCTCCGTGCTGCGGCGGAGGTTGAGCCCGCGGAAAGGGTTCTCTCCGCGCCGGCGCGACCTGACCACCAAATCCGCCGAGCCGGGCAGGGCCAGCACGTAGTCCCGGTGGTCGGCGTCCTCGCAGCCCAGCGCACAGGCGTGCCCGGTGGTCCGGAGCAGCTCCGCTACCGCGGCTTCCTGCAGTTCCGGCTGCGTGTTTATGAGCGTGAACTCGAGGCCGCCGACGAGCCCGTCAAGGCCGGCCTCTTTCCTTTCCCGCCGGATCCCGGCGGCTTCCGCTTCGAGCGGCATATCCCCCTCCCGTAACCCGGCCGCCGGCGGGTATCACTTCCCCGCCCCGCGGCCGTGCGTTCATTTGCGGGCCAGTTTGCCGGCCAGTTCGGCGGCGTATTTCCCCTGGAAGCGCGCGCCGTCCAGTTCGTTGGCGCTGGGTTTGCGCTCACCCTGCGCGCCGGCGATAGTGCTGGCGCCGTAGGGCGAGCAGCCGGTGATCTCACCCAGCGTGGTCTGGCCGGCGAAGGCGTAGGGCAGCCCGGCTATCACCATGCCGTGGTGCAGCAGCGTGATGTGGGTGGAGAGTATGGTGGATTCCTGGCCGCCGTGCTGGGTGGCGCTCGACGACATGACGCTGCCCACTTTGCCCACCAGCGCGCCCATCTTGCCCAATACCTCCGGGCTCAGCGTCTCCGGCACGCGCTTCAGCGTAACCTCCGCCCCGGCGGCTTTGGCCAGCTCGTACATATGGCCGTACATGGAATAATATACCACAAGGATTTTCATGATCCCCCCTTTTTTTCTAACCCCAATAAAAGGATAGAAAAAACAGCCCGCCCGGTCAACACGGCCGCCGGCTTGGAGGGCGCCGGGCGGAAGTCGGCAGTTTGCCGGATGGTGTCGTTTGAGTACTCCGCGATCGTGTCTGTTTTCTTCGCCCTACGGGGGCGACATAAACATACCAAAAAAGCCCGCCAGGGCCGAGCGAACGCGGGTGGAGCGTGCGAAGCACGCGACACAATTCAGTGTTCAAGGCCGGGGCGGGTTTATAATAGACCAAGGTTCCCCCGTTTAAATTCTTTTCCCCTGGTGGCCATAATTTAAAAATAAGAAAAAATAAATTCGGGGATGCGCGCTGCGTGGCCACGCCTCCGACGAGATCTTGCTGTGTCATCGGGTGTTCCAGGCGCTAGATCTATAGAGATTTTTTAGGAAGCGATACAGAGCAAGGCGGAATCGTCCCCACAGGTCATCCGAACGTGATAATGTGGACTTTCTTCACGGGGATATTTTACGTTTTTTGCGGCAGGTGTGCCCGGCCCGAATGGTCGCTTTCGTGTTCTTACTTCCTGGCGGGTTCTCGCAGCAGTTGGGCGACGCCGCGGTATTTGCCGGAGGGCAGGTTGGGCGTCTTGAGCATCAGGTACTGCTCGCGCGTCATGGGCGGCTGGGGCAGCAGCCCGAAAAGAGGCAGCAGCGGCCTGAAGAAGGCCAGCGGCAGCCCGAGCACAGGCCGCCGAAATCCTGCCGCGGCCAGTTCGGCGGCGAAGATCTCCCTGAAGCTCATGGTTTTCTCCCCCGCCAGCTCGAAGACCTCGCCTGTTACGGAAGCATCCTCTACAGCTTTGGCAAAACAATCGGCTACCGTTTCCACGCTTACTGGCGCCGCCAGCGCGTCGCCGGGCGCGGCCAGCAGGGGCAGGAAGCGCGCCATGGCGGCCAGCTCGGCGCGCAATTTCTGGCCCGGGCCGGTTATGAAGGAAGGCCGGAAGATGGCGTAGGGCAGGCCAGAGGCGCGCACCGCCTCCTCGCCGGCGAACTTGCTGCGCTGGTAGGCGGACGGCGCGTCGGGCGCGGCGCCCAGCGCGGACATCTGAATGAATTTAACCGCCCCGCAGGCGCGGGCGCCGGCCAGCAGCCGGCGGGTGTATTCCTGGTGCACCAGGGAGAAGGAGGCGTCCGGCGTTTCCCGTATTATGCCGAGCAGGTTTATTACCACGTCCGGCCGTACCTGCGCTACTTGGCCCGCCAGGTCTTCGCTGAAGGGCAGCGCTCCTGCCCCGGCGTTGCTCCGGGAAGGAACGAACAGTTCGTGCGCGGCCAGCCGTCGGACCAGGGCCCCGCCTACGAACCCGGTGCCGCCTGAAATAAAAACCCTCATGGTTTTAGTTTCGGGCAAGTTTCCCCGCCAGCTCGGCCACGTGCCGGCCCTGGAACCTGGCGCCGTCCAGTTCATTCTTGCTGGGCATGCGCTCGCCCTGCCCGCCGGTGATGGTGCTGGCGCCGTAGGGCGAGCCGCCCGTCACTTCGGCAAAGCCCATCTGGCCCTGGAAGGAATAGGGCAGGCCCGCTATCACCATGCCGTGGTGCAGCAGGGAGGTATGCGTGGAGAGTATGGTGGACTCCTGCCCGCCGTGCTGGGTGGCCGAAGAGGCCATGACGCTGCCCACTTTGCCTATCAGCCCGCCCTTCAGCCAGAGGCCGCCGGTGGCGTCCAGGAACTGGCGCATCTGGCCGCACATATTGCCAAAGCGCGTCGGTACGCCGAAGATGATCCCGTCCGCCGCGGCCAGGTCTTCCACGGAACAGACCGGCACGTCCGCCTGCGCCTTCTGCGCGTCCAGCGCGCCCATCTTGGCCAGCACGTCCTGCGGCAGAGTTTCCGGCACGCGCTTTATGGTCACTTCGGCGCCCTTTACGGACCTGGCGCCTTCGGCCGCGGCCTTTACCATCTCGTGCATGTGGCCGTACATTGAATAATAGACCAGCAGTATTTTCATCTTGCTCTCCTTGAAGTTCCGGTTTGCCGCCCCGTACTTAATTATACTGCGATTTGCGGCGTTTTATGATCTTATCTTCCCGGATCCGTGGCCGGTAATGGTTCCTTGCGCCTAAAAAAAGAGCGAGCCCCGCGCCGTTCAGGCCGAGGGGCTCGCTCTTTGCGCGCGGGTAAGGCTACCAGAGGTTGATGTCGAGCTGCACCGTGTAGGTGTTGGCGCCGGCTATTTTGTCGTTGTTGTATACGTCGTAGCCGAAGATGACGCTGGTGTCGGGGGTGAAAGCCCAGGCCAGGCCGAAGTTGAGCGCGCCCAGAGCGGAATCACCGCCCTGGTAGTCCACCGCCACCCAGAGCTTGTCGGAGACTTCGCTGATGGTGCGGTCCCAGGCGAGCAGCAGGCCGGTGTTGGCCTTTTTCCCCTTCTCATCCAGCAGCACTTTATCGTTGCCGGAGAAATAGCCCGCGGAGAAGCGGCCCAGTTTGGCTATGTTCCTGGCGGCAAGCCCATATACCACGTTCTGGTCGGTCACGTCCTTCTTGGTACCGAAGTTGTAGCCGCCCAGCGCGAAGGCCGGGCTGCCAGCGAAAGCGGCCCCCTCGGGGGTGCCGATCTTGGCGTGCAGGTAGAGCGGGTCGCTGTCGGCGGCCAGGCCGGAGCGCATAAGGTCGAAACCGACTTCGGCTTTAACTTTCTCGTAGGGCAGTACGCCCACGGTGGGGCCTATCATCAGCAGCGGGGCTTTCCAGTTGCCGGCGGCTTCCTTTTCGGACGACACATAATTATCCACGTTAAGGTGCACGCTCTTGTACTTCTGCACGTCGGTGGACGGTATCCAGATCTGCGTGGACGGGGTGGCGTATGCGGCCAGCGGGGCCAGGCAGAGAGTTAAAGCGATTATCAGGGTGTTCTTTTTCATTGTTCCTCCGTTGAAATAAAATACCCGCCCGGGCGTACTGTCCGGGCGGGCACGGTAAGGCTTAGTGCAGGTAGGCGGTCTCGCCGTGCTGCGCTTCGTCCAGGCCGGTCTCTTCCTCTTTCTCCTCGGTCTTGACCGGGGTAAAGAGGTTGATGACGAAGAGGCAGCCGTAAGAGAACAGGAACGCGTAGACCGCCGTGGCCGTCACCGCGATCAGCTGCTTGGCGAAGAAAGACGTTCCGCCGTGCCAAAGCCCGTTGGCGCCAGCCGCGTTGACGGCGGTATTGCCGAGCACGCCGAGCATTATAACGCCCAGCACGCCGCCCACGCCGTGCACGCCCCATACGTCAAGCGCGTCGTCCCACCCAAGTTTGTTCTTCATGTTTACGGCCATGTAGCAGACAATGCTGGACAGGATGCCTATGAAGACCGCGGCCTTGGTGGTCACGTAGCCGGCCGCCGGGGTGATGGTGGCCAGGCCCGCTATGGAACCGGTCAACAGGCCCACGAACTTGGGTTTCTTTTCCAGTGACCAGGCGATGAACAGCCAGGTGATGGCCGCGAACGAGGCCGCCACGTCGGTGTTGATGAAGGCGAGCGCCGTTACCGCGTCCACCTTGAGTTCGCTGCCGGCGTTAAAGCCGTACCAGCCGAACCACAGCAGGCCCGTGCCCAGCGCCACCAGCGGGATGCTGTGCGCGCCGGACTCTACCACCTTGCGCTTGCCCACGAAGAAGACCGAGGCCAGCGCGGCGAAGCCGGCCGTAGCGTGCACCACTATGCCGCCGGCGAAGTCCAGCACGCCGTGCGCGGCGAAGAGTCCCCCGCCCCAGACCATGTGGCACAGCGGGAAGTACACGAAGATCAGCCAGGCCACCAGGAAGATGAGGTAGGCCTTGAAGTTGATGCGGTTGGTGAACGCGCCGGTGATGAGGGCCGGGGTGATCTGGGCGAACATCATCTGGTAGCCGAAGAACACCAGCAGCGGGATGCTGGTGGAACCGGCGAAGGCCGTGGCGGGCGTTATGCCGCGCATGAAGGCCATGTCCAGGTTGCCTATTATGCCGCCCTGCCCGCCGGAGAAGCACAGCGAGTAGCCAAAAGCGTACCACAGCACCGTGGTGACGCCCATCGAAACGAAGCTCTGTATCATGATGGCCAGCACGTTCTTGCGGCCCACGAGCCCGCCATAGAAGAATGCCAGGCCGGGGGTCATGAGCATGACGAGGCTGGTCGACACGAGCATGAACCCGGTATTTCCGGTATCGAACATAGTTTCCCTCCGTTAAGGTGCGCGCTCACGGCCGCGCTATCCTTAAATTATAGGGATTGCCGGAAGGGCGGGGTATCGGGGATTCCCCTAGGACGAAGGTGGAAAAACCTTACTGCTACAGGCTGACCAGGCCTTCCTTCACGGCGTAGCGGGTCAGGCCGGCTATGCTGGCAATGCCCAGCTTTTCCATGATCTTCTTGCGGTGGGTCTCCACGGTCTTCACGCTGAGCGTGAGCTTTTGTGAAATTTCCTTGGTGCGCAGCCCCTCGGCCAGCAGCTGCAAAACCTCGCGCTCCCGGGCGGAGAGCAGCGTGAATACGCTGCGCGGGTCGCGCGCCGGGCCCTTGATGTAATCGTCCAGCACAATGCTGGTGATGCCGGCGCTCAGGAAGTAGCGCCCGCAGCCGACGGCCTTTATGGCGTCCATCAGTTCCTCGAAGGCGGAATCCTTGAGCAGGTAGGCGCGCGCGCCCGCCTTGAAGATCTCCGTGACGTATTTGCGGTCGTTGTGCATGGACAGCGCTATCACGCGGGCGGATTTCTTTACCTTGGAAAGTTTACGAGCGGCCTCTATGCCGTTGAGGCCCGGCATGGAGATGTCCATGATCACTATGTCCGGGGAAAGTTCCCGCGCCATTTTTACGGCCTCTATGCCGTCGCGGGCGCCGCCCACCACTTTTAAGCCGGGCTGGCCGGCCAGCAGCGCCTTAAGACCCTCGCGGAAGATCTTGTGGTCGTCACAGATGAGTATTTTCTTTTCCATGGGGTTTGCCTTTGCCCAGCGGGGCGGTTATAACGGCCAGCGTTCCGGCGCCGGGCCGGGTGCTCAAACGGAAAGCGCCGCCCAGATGCGACACCTTCTCGCGGATGGAGAACAGGCCGAAGCCGCGGCGGTCGGTGCTGTAGCCGGCTGCGGCCGCCGCGTTGAAGCCGCGCCCGTTGTCGCGCACCGTTACCGCTATCTTGCCGGCGGCGCCGCGTACGCTCACTTTCACTTCGGAAGCCTTGGCGTGCTTAACCGCGTTCATAAGCAGTTCGCGCACCGCTTTGAAGATCATCACGCTGGTCTCGGTCGGCAGCGGTTTGCCCTTCCCGTCGCCGCTGAACTGCACTCGCAGGCCGTAGCGTTTGCGCATGTCCTCGGCCAGGCGTTCCAGCGCGCTCTCCAGGCCCAGCTCATAAAGTATGGGCGAGGCCAGCTGAAAAGTCAGGCTGCGCGTGGCCAGTATGGCCTCGTCGATGAAAGAAGACAGGTCTTTCAGCCCGCCTGCGGCCTCGGGAGCCGCGCAGAAACCGCGCAGTGCGCCGGTCTTCATCTTGGCCATGGCCAGCGTCTGGCCTATCACGTCGTGCAGGTCGGTGGCTATTTCGCGGCGTTCCCGCTCTTCGGTAAGGATCAGCTCCGCCGACAGGCCGCGCAGTTTCTCCTGGTAGGAAAGTATCTCTTTCTGGCGCAGTTCGCGTTCGCGCACCTCGGTCTTCAGCGCGGCGTTGAGCTTTTCCAGTTCGGCGGTGCGCTCTCTGACGCGCCGTTCCAGGTCGCTGTGCGCGTCCAAGAGGGCCTTGGATGCCAGTTTACGCTCGAAGTAAACGCGCAGCATGTCCGCCAGGGAGTTTATGAGGTTGCGTTCTTCGGCAAGGAACGGCCCTTCGGCCTCGGGGGGCATTTTTTTGAGGTAATGTACCTCTATGCGGCCGGCCAGCTCCGGGCTGACCTGGAAGTCGCAGGCCTGCAGCCAGGGCGTGCGCCTGAAGCCTTTGGTGCGGCTTTCGCATTTCCCGACCAGTATGCGGCCCACGGTATTCTCCGGATACTGCCACGCCGGCGGGATAAGTTTCACCACCCGGTCCAGTATCTCCCCCGTGGAAAGTTCATCGTTCTGCAGTATGCAGACGGTGGAGTGCAGCGCGGTCAGTTCTTTGACGCGCTCACGCAGCGCGTGGATAACCTCGTTCTTCGGTACCTGGGGGTGCAGCGCGTGGATGGCCTGCTCCGGAGGCAGTATGCGCTGGCGTGGTCTTTTTGACGGCATGCGGGAATATTATCAAATGCGCTGCATCAAGCCAATGCAGGCGTATGCCTTCTGCACGCCGGAAAACGGCGGCCGGTTACACCCGTATGCGGTAGCCAACGCCGGGGTCCGTGATTATGAATCCTTGCATCTCCGGGCTTTTGCTTTCGAGCTTGCGGCGCAGCTGGCCTACGTATATGCGTAGATAGTGCGACTGTTCCACGGCGTGCGGGCCCCAGACCTCGGCCAATAGCTGCGGCTGGGTTATTACCTTGCCGGCGTGGCTGACCAAAGCCTTGAGCAGGTTGAACTCGGTGGCGGTCAGGTGGGTTTCCTCCCCGCCCACCAAAACCTTCCTCGTGGAAAAGTCTATCTCAAGAGGGCCATGCCTGAACGCCACGTCCTCGCGCAGGTTCACGGCATGGCGCAGCGCCACCCTTATGCGGGCCAGCAGTTCGGTCAGGCTGAAAGGTTTGGTGAGGTAATCGTCGGCCCCGGAGTCCAACAGCAGTTCCTTGTCGGAGTCGCTGCTTTTTACGGTAAGGATGATGACCGGTACCGCGGAGAAGGCGCGGATGTCCTTCAGGAGGGCCAGCCCGTCCCTGACCGGCAGGTTCAGGTCCAGCAGGATAACGTCGGGATGCTCTTCCGCCGCGGCCTTCAGGCCTTCGGCGGCGGTCTTAGCCGGCAGTACGGTGTAGCCCTTCGCGGTAAGGCTAGCGTCCATGAAACGGCGTATGGACTTCTCGTCGTCTATTACCAGTATCTTCGCTCCTGTTTTCATTTGTTCAGCTCCGGCTGCGGTTCTACTGGCAGCGTTAGTACGAACTCGGCCCCCCCGCCCCCCGGGTTTTCCGCGGAGATGGTGCCGCCGTGAAGTTCCACCACCGCCTTGGCGATGGCGAGGCCCAGGCCTGTGCCGCCCGATGGGGTGCCCGGGACCCTGAAGAACCTGTCGAATACCTTGCCCACATATTCCCGCGGGATGCCGGGCCCCTTGTCCGTCACGCGGATCGTCAGTTTATCTTCCCTTTGAGCCGCGGCTATCTCTATGGCTATGCCAGGGCGGGTATAGTTGAGGGCGTTGGCCAGGATATTCCCGAGGGCCTGCTCCATTAACGAGAAATCGGCGTGCAGGAAAGGCAGGTCCTCGGGGAGGTCCAGCTTCAGTTCGCGTTCGCGCAATTTCGGACCCAGTTTGGCCGCGCAGGATTCTACAAGGTCCCTTGCCTCGAACCATTCCTTTTTCAGGCTGATCACTCCCGACGAGAGGCGGGACATGTCCAGGATGTTGGTGACTTCGCGGTCCAACCGTTCGGCGGATTCCGAGAGTTCGTCCAGTATCGGCTTGCGCGTTGCCTGGTCGCCGCCTATTTTTTCGTCCTCGAGGGCTGACACCAGCCCTATGATAGCGGTGATAGGGGTCTTTATCTCGTGCGAAACGCTGTTCAGTATGGTCTGGTACAGTTTTTCCGAACGCTGCAGTTCCTGGGCGGTGAGGGCCTGTTCGCGGTAGATCTCCTGCCCGAGGTAAAAAGCGAGTTGCCCGCAAACTGACAGCAGCAGGCTGCGTGTTTCTTCTTCCGGGGCGACGCCGGGGTTGTTAGGCATATAAGCCAGCACCCCGGTGACTTTGCCGTGGGCTATGAGCGGTATATAAAGGGCCTGCGCGGAACTCAGCGTCTCGGTACTCCAACCCGCTTCCCTGCCGTTCTCCATAACCCATTTGGCCACCGCCCATTCCCTGGCCTGCGACAACCAGTGTACCGATGCGGCCGTGAATGTTTCCGTATCCCCCGGCTTCTTTGCGAAGATCAGTTCGAAAGACCCACTGAAGAGTCCGCGCATTTTAGCCAGGACCGCCTGGAGGCATTCCGCACGGCTTCCCTTGAACGCGAACTGCGCCATAATATCGAGCATGGCCTCGCTGGTGCGTTCCTTGGTTCGCAGCAGCTGCTGATTGCGGGACATGCGGCGGCTGAGCGAGCCGGTTATAACGGCCGTCAGCAGGTACGCCAGGCACATCAGCGCGTCTTCCGTGCGGGAAATGCTGAAGGTGTACTTAGGCGGGATGAAGAAGAAATTCCACGATACGGCGCTTAACAACGCCGAAAAAAGTACCGGGCCTATGGTGAAGAATACGCCTATGCCCAGCACGCCCAGCAGGTATAGGAAGCCTATGGATTGATAACTTACCGCCGGAGCCGTCAGCGCTCCCAGTGCGGTAACCGCGGCGATAAGCGCCGTAACGGCCTTGTATGGGCCCGTCCTGCCAAGGCTTAAGACCGGGAAACCGAACTTGTCTTTCGAGGAGGCCGGCGGCTGGCCGGCGTGCAGGAGATGTATGTCGATGTCGGTTTCTTCAAGCAGCCGGCTGAGCATTGTGCCGCCTGTGCGGAAGAACGGGACGCGCCCCGGCCTGCCCAGCAGTATCTTGGTCACGCCGTGCTGCTTTGCTATGCGCACAATGGCCCTGACCATATCCTCGTCCGTGGTGGTCAGCACGGCCGCTCCAAGTTCCCGGGCAAGTTCGATATTCTCGGCAAGGCGGTTCCTGTCGTCTTCGGAAAGGACTATGCCGGTATCCACGTGGAGAACTACCCAATCCGCGTCGGAGGCGAAAGCCATTTTGCGCGCGGCGCGGATGAGCCTGCGGGAATGCGGGCTGTGGCTTACCGCCACCAGCAGTTTCTCCTGTCCGGTAGCGCCTGGCTGGGCCGCCCCGGCGAGCTCGCGCAGTTCGTTGCCTACCACTTCTCCGGCGAAGCGCAGCGAGATCTCGCGCAAGGCCGTAAGTTTATCCTGGCGGAAGAAATTGCGGGCTGCCTGCGCGGCCTTGTCGCCCAGGTACACCTTGCCTTCGGCCAGGCGCTCCAGCAGGGTGTCCGGCGGGATGTCCACCAGTTCTATCTGCTCGGCGCGCTCGATGACCGAATCAGGTACGCTCTCGCGGATGGTTATCCCGGTGGCCAGCTCCACGGCCTCCTTGCGGCTTTCTACGTGCTGTATGTTCAGGGACGTGTAGACATTTATGCCGTGGTCCAGTAGCTCCACTATGTCCTGCCAGCGTTTTTCGTGGCGCGAGCCGGGCACGTTGGTGTGCGCCAGTTCGTCCACCAGCGCGTATTCCGGCTTGCGGGCGAGCAGCGCGTCTATATCCAGTTCGGTGAATTTTTTGCCGCGGTAATGGACTTCCTTGCGGGGGATGACGGAAAGGCCTTCCAGCAGCTTCTGGGTTTCCGCCCTGCCGTGGGTCTCCACGATGCCGGCTATTACGTCGGAGCCGTCCTTCAGCAGGGCGTGCGCCGCTTCCAGCATGGCGTAGGTCTTGCCTACACCGGCCGACATGCCCAGGAATATTTTAAGTTTGCCGCCCTGTTCCCTCGTCCGGGCTTTTTTAATGTTCTTTAAAAGCTCGTCGGGGTCCGGGCGTATAGCGTCACTTTCGCTCATACGGATATTTCCGGTCGAGTTCCATGTTAAGGCGCAGCACGTTCACCCGCGGCTCCCCCAGGAGGCCCGACCACCTTGGCTCTGCCAAGGCCTCTACGAGGGATATGATATCAACTTTGGGCGCCCCGCGCGCCTGCGCTACGCGCCCGCATTGCGCTATGGCGGCCTCCGGGCTTATATGCGGGTCCAGCCCGCTGGCGGAGGCAAAAAGCATGTCCGCGGCCGCGTCGCCGCTTTTTTGACGCTGCGCCGCCGCGGCGCGCAGGGCGTCGCTGGCGGGCGACAGGTTGCTGCCGCCGGAGGGCATGGGGTTATAGTCCACCGCCGAGGGGCGCGGGTGGAAATAACCGGGCTGCATGAATTTCTGGGCGATCAGCGCGGAGCCGGCGGCGGCGCCGTTAGCGTACAGAAAGCTTCCGCCCGCTTTGTCCTTGTGGAAGGCCAGCGCGTAGCCGGTTACGGCCATGGGGTAAATGAAACCGGTGAGGACCGTCATGGCCAGGAAGAGTTTTAACGCGGTAATAAAAGTTTTCATATTTACCTCGCTAGCCCCCCGGCCACTATCAGCAGGTCCAGCAGTTTGATGCCGGCGAACGGCACTATTATCCCCCCCGCGCCGTAAACCAACATGTTGCGGCGCAGCAGAGCCTGGGCGTTCATAGGGGAATACTTTACGCCGCGCAAGGCCAGCGGTATCAGCGCTGTTATTATCAGCGCGTTGAAGATAACGGCGCTGAGTATTGCGCTCTGCGGCGAATGCAGGCGCATCACGTTGAGGGCCGCCAGCGGGCCCTCCCCGCCGTTCGCGGCGTAGAGCGCGCCGAACAGCGCCGGGATGATAGCGAAATATTTGGCCACGTCGTTGGAGATGCTGAACGTGGTCAGCGCGCCGCGCGTCATCAGCAGCTGCTTGCCGGTTTCCACTATTTCTATGAGCTTGGTCGGGTTGCTGTCCAGGTCCACCATGTTGCCGGCCTCGCGCGCGG
>JACRER010000003.1 GCA_016234365.1 Elusimicrobiota bacterium
CAGATCTGGGAAGTGCTCAAGAACCCTTCCGACGCCTCGCGCATAAGCGCCAAGGACGGCCGCGGCGCGCGCGAAGTGCTGGAACGCGTCATTAAAGAGATCCCGCCCCCTGTGGGTTCGGCCGAGCGCCCCCTGAGGGCGCTGGTCTTCGACTCGTTTTACGACGTGTACAAAGGCGTGGTCATCTACACCCGTATCGTGGACGGCTCGCTGTCCGCCGGCAAGCACATAACTTTTCATTCCAAGGGCACCAGTTACAAGGTGGAAGAAGTTGGCTACCTTACGCCCAAACTCGTAAAGGGCGAGTCCATAAAGACCGGCGAAGTGGGGTATGTCATAGCCGGTATCCGCGATATTCATGAGATAAAGATGGGCGACACCATCTTTGAAAAAGGCACCAAAATAGACGCGCCCTTGCCCGGTTATAAGGAAGTGAACCCCGTGGTATTTGCGGGCTTCTACCCGGTGAACACCACGGACTACACCGCCCTCAAGACCGCCATCGAGAAGCTGAACCTTACGGATTCGTCGTTCAACTTCCAGGGCGAGACCTCCAAGGCGCTGGGCTTCGGCTTCCGCCTGGGCTTCATGGGGCTCTTGCACCTGGACATCATCCGCGAGCGCATCGAGCGCGAGTTCGACATCCCCATCATCGCCACCAACCCCAACGTCATCTACAAGGTGCAGGCCAAGGACAAGCAGGGCCTGAAGGGGAAATACGTGGAGGTCACCAACCCGGCAGACTTCCCGCATTACGGCGACGTGATAGACATCATGGAGCCCTATGTGCTGGCCAATATCATCGCGCCGCTGACCTACATGGAGGGGATCATGAACCTCCTTAAGGAAAAGCGCGGCGAGCACATAAAGATAGAGTACATCTCCACCACCCGCGTGATCGTGGAGTATTACCTGCCCCTCTCCGAGATCATCCTGGACTTCTACGACCGGCTGAAAAGCGTGTCGCGCGGCTACGCCTCATTCGACTATGAACCGCACGAATACCGCTCTTCGGACATGGTCAAGATAGAGATCCTGCTGCACAGCGAATCCGTGGACGCGCTGTCTTTTATCACGCACAAGACCAAGGCGCTCGCCAATTCCAGGGTGCTCTGCGAGAAGCTCAAGGACCTGATCCCGCGGCACATGTTCGAGATAGCCGTGCAGGCGCAGGTGAACGGCAAGATCATCGCGCGCGAGACCATAGGCGCGCAGCGCAAGGACGTGCTGGCCAAGTGTTACGGCGGCGACATCACGCGCAAGCGCAAGCTCCTGGAAGCGCAGAAGGAAGGCAAGCGCAAGATGAAACTGATGGGGTCCGTGGAGATCCCGCAGGAAGCCTTCATGTCGCTTCTTAAGATCAGTCAGGATAAATAAGGAACCGCAACAATGGAAGAGAAACTTTTCTGGGTAGGCATACTGATGGGCGCGCACTTGTTCCTGTCGCACCAGTTCCGTGATAAGGGGCGGTTCAAGGCGGACACCGCTTTCACGCGCGGCTGGCACGCCGTGTTCATGGCGCTGGCCGCCTTTATCTGCGCGGTGCTGCTCTCGGTCAGCCTGGACAACCGCCGCGGCGACGTGGTGACCTCGATGCTGTTCAGCTGGCGCCAGCTGGGCTGGGGCCTCGCGGCGGCCGTAGCTGGCGCCGTGTACGCCTGGCGGCAGGGACGCGCCGGCAAGACCGCGGTGAAGGACGGCCTGAACGAGGCGATGAAGAAGGATATGGAGTGGTCGGAAACGGTGTTCTCCGCGGTGCTTCTCGCTTCCGTGGTCATGTACCTGTTCATCCAGGCTTTCAAAATCCCGTCGGGCTCCATGGAGCGCACCTTCCTTATAGGCGACCACCTGTTCGTTAATAAGTTCGTCTACGGTTTCCGCATCCCGTACACGCAGAAGAAGATCCTGAAGTTCGGCCATGTGAAACGCGGCGACATAGTGGTCTTCCGCTTCCCGTCCGAGGACCCGCGCGAGTTCCAGTGCGGCGGCAGCCAGTACGGCAAGGATTTCATCAAACGCGTCATCGGTTTACCAGGCGACAAGATAGAGGTGCGCGGCGGCAGGGTTTACGTGAACGGCGAACTGCGCAACGACGAGCCGTACGCCCAGTACCTGGACCAGATGCGCTACCCGCCGGGCGCGGGCAAGGTTTCCGCCGCCGACTACCAGAGTTTCTGGGAGAACCGCATGCTCGGCAAGATGTTCTCGGAGTATATCCGCGACAATTTCGGGCCGGTCACGGTGCCGCCCGGCAGCTACCTGGTGATGGGAGACAACCGCGACCGCTCCTGCGATTCGCGCTACTGGGGCCCGGTGCCTGAAGCCAATATCAAGGGCTCGGCCTGGTTCACTTACTGGCCGCCTACGCGCGTGGGGTTCCCTGAATAATGAAACTGCCGGAGCGCCTCAGGGCCGGAAAGGTCTATTCCTTCGAATTCTACCCGCCTAAGACGGCGGCGGATACCGCGCGGCTTTTCGACGCCGCGCTGGAACTGAAAGCGCTGTCGCCGGATTTCGTTTCTGTCACCAATTCTTCCAGCGGCGTGGCGCCCTACCGCACCGTGGCGCTGTGCGGCGTGCTCAAGGCCCAGTTCGAACTGGAGGTGGTGGCGCACCTTACCTGCCTGGCCCATACCAAGGCGGAGATCGCCGAGATATGCGACGGGCTGCGCAAGATGGGCATAACCAATATCCTTGCGCTGCGCGGGGATCCGCAGAACGTGGTCACGGGCGCGCGGCGCCGCGACTACGACCACGCCTCGCAGCTTATAGCCGACCTGAAGAGGACTGGCGGCTTCTCCATAGGCGGGGCCTGCTATCCCGAGAAGCACCCGGAGGCGCCTTCGCTGGAGGCGGACATCGCCCGCCTGAAGGAAAAAGCCGACGCCGGCGCGGAATACCTTATAACCCAGCTCTTCTTCGATAACGATTTTTATTTCAGGTTCCTGGAGAAAGCCGCCGCCGCCGGGGTGGCGGTGCCGGTGCTGCCCGGGCTGATGCCCATAACCGGCTACAAGCAGATGCAGAACTTCACCAAGCTGATGCAGGTAAGCGTGCCAAACGCCCTGAAGAAGGGTATAGAGCGCTGGGAAGGAGACAAGGACGGGATGTTCAAGTTCAGCGTGGAGTACGCGTCGCGGCAGGCGCGGGCCCTGCTGGACGGCGGCGCCCCGGGGCTGCACTTGTACACGCTCAACCGCAGCAAGGCGGCGATGGAGATACTCAAGAACGTCAAGGGGAAGGCCGTTAAGGCCTAGGACGGGTAAATGGAAATTCTACACACGACCGAGGCTAAAGCCCTGGTTGAACTGCAGCGCAAGGATACTGTAATAGCCGCGCTGGAGGCCCGCGCCGCCGCGGTGCCGGTCAAACTGGCGGCGCTGGCCAAGGCTTTCGAGGAGCAGCGCCGTTCCATGAGCGCGGCCAGAGAGGCGCTTACGGCGCTGCAGCTGCGCAAGAAGGACGCCGAGCTGAAACTGGCCGAGGCCGAAGAGGGCATCCGCAAGCACCAGCGCGAACTCAACATGATCAAGAACAACGACGCGTTCAAGGCGCTGTTGTCCGAGATCGAGGGCCATAAGAAGGCCAAGGACGACCTGGAGACCGAGGAACTGGTGCTCTTCGAGGAAATAGACCGGGCCGCCGTAGCGGATAAAGCCGCGCAGGCCGAGATCAAGAAAGCCGAAGAGGCCAAGAACGCCGCGGCCGCCGCGCTGGAAGCCGAGGGCAGGGAAACCGCCGCCGCGCTGGAGAAGGCGCGGGGTGAACGCGCCGCCGCTGCCGCCTCCGTGAACGCCGACCTGCTGGCCAAGTACGAAGGCATCCGCGCCAGCCGGGCGGGGCTCGCCGTGGTGTCGGCCAAAGAGGACGCCGCCGGCAAGTTCTCCTGCGGCGGCTGCAATATGGGCATGACCATGCAGAAAACGGTGGACCTTAAAAAGGCCGACACCTTCGCCGTCTGCGCCGACTGTCGCCGGCTGATGTACCTTGAAAAAACTATTTTCGGCTGAGGGCCGAACTGAAACAGCTTTAGACCGCGGACGGAGGGCCGCTCTTCCCGCAAGGGGAGGGAGGAACTTCCGAACTTCACAGGGCAGGGTGCCGGTTCAAACCGCGCAGCATAATATGTGCGCGGCATAGGCCGGGAGGCGGGGGCCACATCCCCCGCCGACGGAGAGCGCCACAGAGAACATACCGCCCGCAAGGGTAAGGGTGAAAAGGTGCGGTAAGAGCGCACCGCGCGCCGGGCGACCGGCGCGGCAGGGCAAGCCCCTCCTGAAGCAAGGCCAAAGTTGCGCTTGGACTGCCCGTCCGTCCCCCTCCGGGGGGAAGCGCAGAGTGGGCCGCAATAGATAAATGGTCCTCCAGGCGCCGCAAGGCGCCGGACAGAATTCGGGGTACAGTCCGCGGTCTAAAGTATTCCGGGCCCGTCACTGGGACAGGAACGCAAAAACAGGGTCTCGCACACCGTGCTCGCCCTTCGCCGTCTCGGCCCTCGCGCTATGCAAGCTCGGGCCTCCGACAGCGTTTTGCTAACCCTGTCCCAGCGCCGAGCCCTCCATGCGACAGGGGCTACAACCCTCGACAGGACCCGCGAACTCGCAAGCCTGCCGCGCTAAAGGGAGCTACTTATGGATTCGATGGCGGCCAAGATACCGGAGATAAAGTTCTCGTCCAACGCGGAAGAGATCCCGTGGGACAACGCGGTAGTATGGACCTCCCAGCCGCGCGTGGGGCCGCGCGTTTACGAGTGGCTCGAAGCGCCTCACATCCGCTACGTCTCGTGGAGCAACGGCCTGGTCAATATCTTGCCGGAGAACAGTTCCATCCTCAGCTCCCACTGCCACTGCATCGTCCTGCCTTCGGCCTTCGTCTGGATAGGAAAAGAAGTTAAAGTCGCCTGAGCCCGCACGGTCGCGGGGCGCAAAAAAACCGGGCCTTCTTGCGAAGGCCCGGTTCTTTGTTAGCGGTCAGAGCTTAGAAGCACTGGCCCTGGTAGGTGTAAACCCTGCGGGCGTCGGAAGCCTTTCCGGTATAGGTGCCCAGGGTCTTGCCGGCCTGCACGAAGTTGGCGGTCAGGTCGCGGTTGGTGGTCTCGATGAAGTAGCGCACCTGCTGGTTGCCGTACACGGTGACCCAGACGGTGTTGCAGACCGGGGTGTAGGGCTGGCCGGGCACGGGCCCGTAGTACGGCCGGCTGTTTTCGGCCTGCACGGGGTTGGCGACTTCGGGCACGGAGCGCAGCGGGATGACGGTGTCGTCCAGCTTGGCGATCTCGGCGGCAACGGCGGTCTCGGCGGCCTCATTGGCCTTTATCCCGCGGCAGACGGTCTGGGGGCGCTGGTAGGTGCAGCTCTCGTAGCCGTACTGCTCGGGGGAGTTCTCCACCTTGGTCAGCATGGTGCCGGCCAGGTCGAAGTTCTGGCCGATCTGGGCCGCGGCGAGGGTGAAGTTTTCGCCGACGTTGATGTTCTTGTCGAAGCTGATGGTGACCTTGGTCGCCGGGTCGGCGTTCTTGATCTCCAGTTTTATCTGCTTCTTGCTGCCGGACTGGCCGATGGAAGCCTTCGTCTGGAACTGGCCGGGGTTGACCGTAACCAGGGCCCTGCCTTCCTGGGAGAAGGTGACAGGTTCGGTAATGTTGAGAAGGCCGCTGAAGTTGATCTCATTGCAGCCGACCAGGACCGCGGCGACGGCCGCTATCCCGGCGAGTTTAATCGTGTTTATTTTCATCTGTTAAGTGTCTCCTATTTTAAACGCTTTCAGGGAAGCCTGATCGTGCTGACTGTACCTATTATTAAATAAAATAGCGCCGGTTATGGGAATCCCCATAGGGCCCAGGCCGGGAATAGGTCTTTAGGGCAATAGCCGGAGGCCGCGGGCGCGACACCACGCTGTCGCCCTTATATTTTATAATTACCTATATATATGGCAGCACCTAAAGCCGGAACAGGGGAAGTGCTGGAGGGCGATAATACCCTCCGGTTCCCGCACGCCCTGCTGATAAGCGCTTCGGCCGGCTCGGGTAAAACTTACACGCTCACCCGCCGCTACGTGCAGCTGCTGCTTTCGGACAAGGCGCCGGAGAACGGCCTGCAGAATATCCTGGCCGTCACCTTTACCCGCAACGCCGCCAAGGAAATGCGGGTGCGCATCCTGGAATGGCTGGCCAAGACCGCGCTGGACCCCGCTTCCCCGGAATTCTCCGCCACGAGGCCGCTGCTCAGCGTGCCGCGCGGCGCCCTGGCCGGCCGCGCCGCGCAGACCATGGAGCGCATCCTGGACAACTACGGCGATTTCCACGTGCAGACCATAGACAAGTTCATGGCGCGGGTGATGCGCGGTTCGGCGGACCAGCTGGGCGTGCGGCCCGACCAGGAGATCTCCACCTCTTACGCGGCGCTGGTGGACGAAGCCCTGTATTTCATGCTGACCCGGCTGGACACGGAAATAACCCGCGCCGAGCTGGACGCTTTTCTGGCGAGCCTGCCTCCGGGCGGCTCTTTCCGCTGGAACCCGGTGCCGGAAATAAAAGAGAACCTTTCGCGCTTCCTGGCCCAGGAGGGCAAGCTGAAGGGCGAGTTGGCCCCGCTTGGCGGCAAGGCCGCCGCCGACCTGGAGAAGATATTTCTCCAAACGCTGGCCCTGGCTAAAAAACTGGCCGAGGCCCTGCCTGGCAAGGTAGATGAAGCGACGCTGGAAATAATCGCCCGCCCGGTGACGGCTGCCGGCCTGCGCGAACACGTGGAAGCCTACCGCGGCCGTCTCAAAACCCACGGCATCCTGCGCGGCGTCAACGTTAAGTCGCTCGATAAACTCGGAGAAAAAGCGCTGACGCTGAAAGCGCAACTGGAGAGTGCGCAGGGGGAATTGGAGCTGCTGCTGGCCGGGCTTTACTATGAACCTTACCTGGTCTTTTACCGCAAATTCCGGGAGAAACTGGCGCTGATAGAGCGGTCCAGGGCCGAGACCATACACATACAGGAGGTCTCAAAGCGCCTGTCCGGCTACATCAGCGCCGACTCCGTACCGGAGATCTACCTCAAGCTCGGCGAGACCATCAGCCATTACCTCATAGACGAGTTCCAGGACACCGACGTCATCCAGTGGGGGAATTTCCGCCTCCTGATAGAAGAGGCGCTGGCCCGCGGCGGTTCGCTGTTCCTGGTGGGGGACCTGAAGCAGGCCATCTATATGTTCCGCAACGCGGACTACAAGATCATGAAGGACCTGCTGGACAACGCCGGCGGCACGCCGCGCTGCCTGGACCTCTCACCGCTGGAGCGCGGGCTGGAGCTGAGGAACCTGCCTGTCAACTACCGCTCCGACGGGGCGGTGCTGGGCTATGTGGACGATCTTTTTAAGCGGCGGCTGAAGAAAAGCCCCGACGCGCTGCCGGACGGGGACGTGACAGGCCTGACCTCCTACGAGCAGGGCGTGAAGCCGGGCCGGGAGGCGGCCGGCTACGCGCTGGAGGAAGTGCTCCGCTACGGCGACCGGGCGGAGCGCGACGCGCTGGTGAAGGCGCGCCTGCTGGAACTTTTTACCGGGAAAGGCGGCCTGCTGGAGCGGTTCAGCCCCGGCGACATCCTGGTGCTGGTGCAGAAGAACAAGCAGGTCACGCCGGTGGTGGAATGGTTGACGGCGGCGAAGATAACCGTGGCCTCTTCGGCTACGCTGGACATCCGCAACCGCAAACTGGTGGGGGAGCTGGTGGCGCTGCTGAAGTTTCTGGATTCCCCCATAGACGACCTGGCTTTTGCCGAGGTGATAACCGGGGGGGCGTTCCTGGAAGAGGCCAAGAGGGCGGGACTTGAATTCACGGCCGAGAACGCGCGCGCCCTGATGCTGGGGCGGGCCGGGGACGACGGACACCTCTACGCCGCCTTCCGCGCGGCTTACCCGGAACTCTGGGAAAAATATTTCGAGCGGCTTTACGCCTCGGCGGGCTACCTGCCGGTTTACGAGCTGGTCAGCCTGGCCATGCGGGGTTTGCGGGTCTTCGATAATTTCCCGGGTGAGGCGGCCTTCCTGGTGAAGTTCCTGGACGCGGCCAACACCATGCAGAACGAAGGCGCCAACAGCGTCAAAGATTTCCTGGAGCGGGCGCTGGGTGAGGACGACGCCGAGGGCGCGGCCCACTTCAGCATAGTGCTGCCGGACTACCTGGACGCGGTCAGGGTGATGACCTATCACGCCTCCAAGGGGCTGGGATCGCCGGTGGTGGTGAACCTGATCTATGACGACAAAGAGCCGAACGTCGACATGTTCATAGCTCCGGAGGGCGGCCATAGCCGGGTGTACCATATAACCAAAGGCGCGGCCGCCGCCTCCCCGAAGCTGGCCAGGATAAGGGAAGAAAAGAGCGTGGACGACCGGCTGCAGGCGCTGAACCTGCTGTATGTTATAAATACGCGCGCCGAGCGAGAACTCTATAATTTTGTGACGGTGAAAAAGAAGGCGGAGAAAAAAGATGAGGCCTGAACTGGTTAAATTGTTCGGGGAGGGCTGCTCGCGCGGCAAGCCGGCCGGCGCCGCGCGCCGCCGGGCCGGCGCCCAACCGCCGGAACTCAGGCCTTCCGCCCCGCCCGCCGGGGACCACAAGCCGGAGCCTGGCGTACGCTGGACTTACGGCAGGTTCCTGGAGGCCGCGGAAGGCGGCGTGTACCACGCGCTACTGGAAAGGCTGCGGCCTTTCGGCGCGGACCTGCGCGCAAAACTCGAGGCCGCCCGCGCGGAACTGGCCGCCGCCGGCACGCAGGCGGGGCCGGAAGCGCTGGCGCGGCTGGAAGCTTTCCTGTCCCTGCCCGAAGCGGCGGAATGGTTCGCCCCAAAAACCGGCCGCGTGATGAGGGCCGAGGCCGAGTTCGTGGACGAGGCGGGAGCCTTGTTCAGGCTGGACCGGGTCATCATAGATCCCGACGGCGTTACCGTGGCTGATTTTAAGACCGGCGGAGAAGACACCGAAAAGTATTCGGCGCAACTGAGAAAGTACGCGGCCATAGCCGGGCAGGTCTACGGCCGGCCGGTGCGCTGCCTGCTTGGCTACATAGATCTGCGCAAGGTGGTGGCGGTAAAGTGAAAATAGAACTGGTAGAACGCGGCGCTACGCTGGCCGGCAGGGCAGCGGAGCTGCTGTTGTCCGCCAAAGATCCGGCGGAGTGCGTGGTGGTGTTCCCGGGCAAGCGTCCGGCCCATTTCCTGCGCGCCGCCCTGGCGCAAAAGAAAGGCGCCGCTTTCGAGCCGCCGCGCGTCTTCTCCATGGATTCTTTCGCGGCCTGGCTGCTTGGCGAATTGGGCCTGGCCCTGCCTCAGGCCGGCCCTCTGGACGCCGCCGCGCTGCTGTACAAAGAATTCGGTAAAGAGGCCGGAGAACTGGCCGGCGCCAAAGGGCGCCCGGAGCTGGACGAGTTCCTGCCCTGGGCGGGAGAACTGCTGGCCGCTTTCGAGGAACTTAAGATAAACCTGGTGGACCCCCGCGCCGCGAAGTCCGTGGACGAGGTGCTGGCCGCGGCCGGCGGTTTCAAGGCTCGGTTCAGGAAATTCTCCTCCGTCTATGCCGCGTTCTATTCCCTGCTGGCCGGAGAAGGGCGCTCCACGCGCGCTTCCGGTTACGCCGAGCTGGCCGCTAATTCCGTGCGCGCGGCCGCGGCGCTGGCGAAAAAAGAGAAGGTGGTCTTCGCGGGGCTGTTCGCGCTCACCGCGGCGGAAAAAGCCCTGCTCAGGGAACTGGCCGCCCTGCCCAACGTAACTTTCCTGCTGGACCCCGGCCCCGGCCTGCGCGAACAATTCTCCTTCCTGGGCGGGCTGCCGGCGGCCGCCGACGGGGAGAAGACCGCCGCCAGGCTGCATTTCCATAAGTCGGCCGACAACCACGGCCAGGTCTTCCAGCTGAACGGGGTTTTTTCCGGTGCTGGCGCCGGCCGCGACGAGGTGATAGTGCTGCCGGACCCGAAGAACCTTTTCCCGGTGGTGAACTGGACACTGCCGCTGGCGGGCCCGCACAATATTTCCATGGGCTACCCGCTCACGGCTACGCCGGTCTATTCCCTTTTCGAGGGGCTGTTCTCCCTGGTGGAGCGCGAGAGCGGCGGCGGTTGGCCGGTGGACGCTTACGTGGGCCTGCTGATGCACCCGTACCTGAAGAACCTTTCCTTCCGCGGCGCGGGGCTGCCGGCCGGTTCGGCCGAGCTGTCGCGCGTGCTGGCGCATTCCCTGGAAGAGGCGCTCTCCTCCGGCCTCGGCAAGACCGTGGCGCTGGAGGCGGTGGAGCGCGGAGACTACAAGGTACACCGGCTCGGCCTCGGGGAATTCTGCGCCCGGCGCGCGGCCGCGGTGGCCGACGTTACGCCGGCGCAGGCGCTGGCCCACTTCAAGGCCCTGCACGACGCGGCCATCCGCCCGTTCACGGCTCCGGAGAACGTGGCCGACTTCGCCGGCAAGCTGCTGGCGCTGGTCTCGCGCGTTTCCGAAGACAGCACCGCCGCCAACCATCCCTACTACGGCCTTTTCATCTATTCGCTTATCGAGGCGCTGCACGCGCTTAAGACCTCGGCGCTGGGGCCCATGAAGTTCCACGAGCGCGGCGGCTATTTCCGCCTGCTGCGCTCCTACCTCGCTACGGCCGCCACCCGGCTGCCCGGCACGCCGCTGGAGGGCCTGCAGGTGCTGGGCTTTTTGGAGACGCGCGGGCTGGCCTTCCGTAAAGTATATTTCCTCGACGCCAACGAGGGCGTGATCCCCGGCGGCGCCAAGGAGGATACGCTGCTGCCCTTCGAACTGCGCGCGGCGCTTGGGTTGTCCACGCACAAAACGCGCGAGGCTATCTATAAATACCATTTCCACTCCCTGCTCGCCCGCGCGGAAGAGGCCCATTTGTTCTACCTCGACACGGCCGACCAGGAGCCGAGCCGCTACGTGCGCCGGCTGATGTGGGACGCGCAGGCGGCGGCCGGTAAGTTCGGGGTGAAGGAAGAAGAGGCCCGGTTCGCCCTGAGCTTCTCGCACGGCGGGCCCGGCCCGGTGAAAAAATCTCCGGCGCTGCTGGAACACCTGTCCGCGAACGTGAATATTTCGGCCAGCAACCTGGACGCCTACCTCAACTGCGGGCTGCAGTTCTACTACGGCGCGGCGCTTGGCCTGGAGGAGAAAGCGGGGCTTTCTTCGGATTTCGACGCGCGGGACACCGGCATACTTATTCACAAGGTGCTGGAGGACTTCTTCCGGCCGTGGAAGGGAAAGGTGTTCCGGCCTTCGGCTGGCGACGCCGCGGCGCTGGACGCCCTGCTCGAGAAAAATTTCACTGCCGCCTACCCGGGCCGGGAGGACGGCTTCAGTTATATCCTCAAGAGCCGCATCCGCGAACGCCTGCGGGCGGTGCTGGCCTGGCACGCGGGGTCTTCCGCGGGGGCCGAGATCCTGGAACTGGAGAAACGTTTCGAGCGGCCCTATAAGGCCGGCCGCTACACGGTGAACCTGGTGGGCAAAGCCGACCGCATAGACCGCTGCGGCGGGAAGCTGCGCATTATCGACTACAAGTCCGGCAGTTCCGCCGGCCTGCCGGCGGCTGACCTGGAGGCCTTCGCCGACCGCGCCGCCTGGCCGGACACGCTGGGCTCGGTGCAGCTGCCGTTCTACCTGATGCTTTACGGCATGGAAAACCCGGACCTTAAACCCGGGGAGGCGGACGCCTGGCTGTGGACCCTGGGCGCTATGAAAGGTGAGATGGCGCAGGGGCTGCTGGCGCGCCTGCCCGCTGGCGAGGTTAAGGCGTACGACGCGGCCTGCCGCGAGGCCGTGGAAACCCTCATCGCCGAGATCTTCGACCCGGAGCTGCCGTTCGAACCCGCGGCCGACCCGGCGCGCTGCGGCTGGTGCCCGTTCAGGCAGCTTTGCGGCCGGCAGTGGGTCAAGGACTGACGCCGCATTGTTTTAGTTGTATAATTTAACAATTGATTTTCGCGAAGATATATACGGAGGCTGCAATGGCTAAACTAAAGATAAATCCCGTCATCGTCAAGCGGAACGCGGCGCTGTGCAAAAAACGCGGCATCATCATGCCCACCTTCAAGCAGATGAAGGACCCCAACCTCATCCCCGACAAGATCAAGAAGGCCCTTAAACCCGTCGGCCTCTGGGACATCGAGCCCGTCAACCTTTTCCGCATCAACTGGCACAACGACCACAAGACCGGCGGCTTCGGCCCCGTGAACATGCTGGAGATACCCCGCGAGATCACCGGCATCAAGGCCCGCGTGGTGGGCATCGTTGGCAAGTACTTCCCGACGGGCGCGCACAAGGTCGGCGCCGCGTTCGGCTGCCTGGCCCCGCGCATGGTCACCGGCGAGTTCGACGCGCAGGCGCAGAAGGCCGTGTGGCCCTCCACCGGCAACTACTGCCGCGGCGGCGCGTTCGATTCAAAGCTGCTGGGCACCACGCCCGTGGCTATACTCCCCGAGGGTATGTCCAAGGAGCGCTTCGACTGGCTCAAGAAGATAGGCTCCGAGGTGATAGCCACCCCCGGCACCGAGAGCAACGTGAAGGAAATTTACGACAAGTGCTGGGAGATAAAGAAGACCCGCAAGGATTGCGTGATCTTCAATCAGTTCGAAGAGATGGGCAATCCGACGTGGCATTACCACGTGACCGGAAGCGCGCTTGAGGAAGCTTTCAACGCCGTTAAAGGCCCCAAGAGCCGCCTGGCCGGCTTCTGCTCCGCCACCGGCTCCGCCGGAACCATAGGTGCCGGCGATTACCTCAAGAAGAAGTTCCCCGGCTCGTTCATCACAGCCAGCGAGGCGCTGCAGTGCCCCACCATCCTGTGCAACGGTTTCGGCGAGCACCGCATAGAAGGCATAGGCGACAAGCACATCCCCTGGGTGCACAACGTTCGCAATACCGACGTGGTCACCGCCATAGACGACGAGGCCTGCGTGCGCATAGCCCGCCTCTTCAACGAGCCCGAGGGTAAGAAGGTGCTGGCGCAGTACGGCGTTAAAAAGGACGTCATAGAGAAACTGAACCTCCTCGGCTTCTCCGGCATCTCCAACATGCTTTCCGCGATAAAGTCCGCCAAGTACTACGAACTGGGCGAGAACGACGTGGTGATGACCGTGTTCACCGATTCCATGGAACTTTACGGTTCCCGCCTGAAGGAAATGGAGGTGGACCTGGGCAAGTACACCCGCGAGAACGCGCTGGTGGACTTCGAGCGCCGCCTGCTGGGCGAGAACACTTCCGCCATGAAGGAGCTCACCTACGCCGACCGCAAGGCCGTGCATAACCTCAAATACTTCACCTGGGTGGAGCAGCAGGGCCGCACCTCCGAAGAGCTGCGCCGGCTCTGGGACCCTGCCTACTGGGACGAGACCTTCGCGCAGGTGGAGGAATACGACCGCCTGATCGAAGCCTTCAACAAGGAAGCCGGGGTAAACTGATGGCTACCAAGGGCGTCTTCAGGGTGGAGTGTCCGCACTGCGGCGAAAGCTTCGACGCCGACTTCTGGACCGTGGTCCGGGGGGACCGCGACCGGGACGTCAAGGAGCTTATCCTCAGCGGCGAGTTCGACATCCTGATGTGCCCCAAGTGCGAGACGATGTTCAGCCACGAGGAGCCCTTCCTTTATATAGACCCGACCCGCGACCTGCTTGCGATAGTGATGCCCGAGGCCTACCAGGAGAAGGAAGCCGAATGGCTGGAGCGGATGAAAAAAGATTACGAGCCGCTGCGCGCCTCCCTCTCGGCCGGGCAGGGCGTCACCGGCGACCCCATGTACCTCTTCGGCCTGGCGCCGCTTACGGCCCTGCTGGAAACGGACCGCGACCGCGAGGAAGAGACCGAGGTCATGGAGTTCATGGCCCGCGAGGACGGCCTGCGCCTGCTGCCGGTAAAGCCCGCTGACGCGCGCTCGCTGGATATCCTTTTCACGCTGCCTATGCCGGCCGGCCTGACGGGCCGCACCGCCGCGCTGAAGGCGGCCAACGGCCTGCTCGCCCGCAACGACGCGCTGCCGCGCCTGAAGAATCTCGCCGGCGCGCTGGCCGCCGCCAAGGGCGAGGGCCTGCCGTTCCTTAAACCCTGATGGAACTTAAGCCGCTCAACGACCTGCAACTGCTGGAAGAGGCCGCCGGTCTGGCCGCCGCGGCCGGCCTGGAGCTGTACGCCGTGGGCGGGTGCGCGCGCGACTGGGCGCTGGGCCGCGAGAGCGCGGATATAGATTTCCTGGTCGGGGGCGATCCCTCCCCGCTGGTGGAGGCCCTGGAGAAGAAGTATGGCGGCCGCCATCAGAAGTTCAAGCCTTTCCTTACCGTGCGTTTCTTCGCGGCTTCCGGGCGCAGGCTGGATTTTGCGCGTTTCCGCAAGGAAACCTACGCCAGGCCCGCGGCCCTGCCGGCCGTGAGCGAGGCCGCCTCCGCCTCGCAGGACCTGCTGCGCCGGGATTTCGCCTGCAACGCCATGGCCGTGCGCCTGGACGGCCCCGCCAGGTTCTCCCTGCTGGACCCCTATAAGGGAATGGAGGACGTGAAGGCCGGGCTGGTGCGGGTCCTGCATGAAAAAAGCTTCGAGGACGACCCGACGCGGCTCTACCGGGCCGCGAGGTTCGCCGGGCGCTTTGGCTGGCGGCTGGAGGGGGGCACGCTGGAACTGGCCCTGGCCGCCGTAAAGGCCGGCCTGCCCGGCCTGCTCAGCCGCGAGCGCCTGCGCAACGAACTCTTCAAGATACTGGCCGAGGCTGACCCCCTGCCGGCGCTGGAACTGCTGCGCGGCCTCGGGGCGCTGCAGGTTATCCACCCCAAGTTCGAGTTTCCCATGGTGTTTCCTTCTCCGTCCGCCAGCGAGAGGCTGGCCGGCATAGCCGCGCTGATGGGGCCTTTCGGCTCCGAGTTTCTCTCTGGTCTGCGCCTTTCAAATCAGGATGCGGCGGCAATAGCCGCCCGCGCCGCCGAGTTGCGGCATACCTGACTTCTCCCGGAAGAGTCCTTCTATCTTGCACAAGGCCACCGTACATGCGGTGGCCTTTCGGATTCTTGCGGGTGCTGAGAATAATATGAGGTTTTCGTGAATAATCCATAACTTTTACCACTTACACTATTAGGTAAGGGGGGTCATATGGAGAAGATAATAGAAGTGGATGAAGACCTGAAAGACCTGGTCCCGCTTTACCTGCAGAGCCGCCGCGAAGAACTCCCGCGGATCTCCACGCTGCTGGATGCCGGAGATTTTAATGCGCTTTGGGGGATCGCTCATAAGTTGCACGGCTCCGGAGGGGGATTTGGATTGGATTACTTGAGCGAACTGGGCGAGTCCATGGAGAGAGCGGCAAGGGCTTGTGACAGGCAAGAGATGTCGGCGCTGGCCGCGAAACTGAAGGAGTTCCTCGATTCCGTGGAAATCAGATATTCCGCCGTGGGGTAGTTCCCGATCCTGATGACAGGGCGCCGCATCTTTTGTTCTTCAACGGCATGTAAATGTATAATTAACCTCGGCCGGCAGGTTGAGTTGGTCGTGGGAGTATCTACGCCCACGCGCGACGAGCGTACGATACGTGCGGTGCCAGCACCCTTGTCGCGCCAGGGGGGATCATGACAGGTGAACATTCCATGATGACGGTCGCGGAGCTGAGGTCCGAAATGGCCCGCGGCGGATATTTTGTTTTGGCCGGAGACGAGAAGCTCCTGGCCCAGCTGCCGCCCGGCAACTGGGTGGGCGGCACTATCCCGTACTTCATGGCGGAGGCTGGCGGACTCCTGTCACAGGAGAAGATATACGTCCTTAAGTTGCCGGAGTATATCTCAAAGGCCGAGATCCGGACATACCCCGAGAGGGCTCTCCCTGAAATATACAAGGACGCGCCGGAGAACGGTTTCAGTTATATGGTCATGCCGGCATCCAGCAAGACCCACTTCTCCTTCGCCCTTAACGCGCCGGGCTATTCGGATTTCGCCGCCAGTCCCCTGGCGGGCTGGATAGCCGGGGTGGCGCTTCCTAACGCCACCGGGGCGGTCCCCAAGGTCTTCAACGGGCTTTCACCTGAGGCGCTGGAGGATGCCGCGGTGGTGCTGCACGCGAGCCTGCCCAAGGGGAAAACCGCCGTGGTGGGGATCATCAACATCTTTGAACCGTCGAACGGGGACCGGCTGGCCTTCCTCTCCGACGGCTTCAGTGCTGCGGAAGTGCTGGTCAATGGGGAAAAACGTAACTTCGCGCGGTATATCGCTGAGAAGAAATTGGACATAAAGCTCCCGCTGGTGGCGAACTGCGGCGGGGCCCTGGTGAACGTGTCTTTCCAGGAAGTGGACGCTTCCGGGGGCGAAGTGCGGTTTTTCGCTCCGGTGTTCAAAGACGTGGAATACCGCCATGCGAAGCCCGTCGGCGATTATCTCCGCTCGTTCCTGGATCAGAAACCCGGGGGGATAGAGGACAGAGTGCTGTTCTCGTGCAACTGCGTGCTGAACTATCTCTACGCCGGGCTGGAAGGGAGGCGCACTCCCGGCTTCACCGGTCCCGTTACCTTCGGGGAGATAGCTTACCAGCTCCTGAACCAGACCGCGGTTTACATCGAGATCGTGACGGCGAACCTGGCCGAGCGCCTGCGTGACGATACGGCCATGCGCCGCCTGAACAGTGAGATACGCCGGCAGCGCGATGAAATCCTGGTGCTCCAGAACGGCCTGGAGCAAACCACACTGGGAGTGGTGCTGACCGATACCTCCGGGGTTATCAAATATGTCAATCCGGCGTACACTGGGCTATACGGTTACGAGGCCGCGGAGGTTATAGGCAAGACCCCCAGGATCCTTAAATCCGGCGAGACCCCGCTGCCCCTTTACGAGAGCTTGTGGAAGACCCTCCTCTCCGGGCGCGCCTGGAGCGGGGAACTCCGTAACCGGGCCAAGGCCGGAGAACTGGTCTGGGTCAGGGTGAACATTTCCCCGATACGCGACAGCGACGGGAAACTCACGCATTTTATGGCCTTTCACAAGGATATAACGCTGGAAAAACAGCTTGTGGCCGAGGTGGTCGACTCCAAACGGCAGGCGGATAAAGCCAACCAGGCGAAGAGCGATTTTCTGGCTTCCATGAGCCACGAGATACGCACCCCGCTGAATGCCATCGTGGGGATGTCGGAATTGATCGACGAGGCCGGCCTTAACAAGGAGCAGGCGCAGTATCTCGCGGTCATGCGCAACGCCAGCGACACCCTGCTTTCCCTGATAAACGACATCCTCGATATTTCCAAGATCGAAGCCGGGAAAATAGACATCGAAAAAGCCCCATTCAACCTCGAAGAACTTGTCTCAAAAGTTTCGGAGATGATGGCGGTGCGGGCTTTCAAGAAGAACGTCGAGATCAGTTTCAAGATCGAGGCGGACGTCCCGGTGTTCGTGGAGGGCGACGCCACCCGCCTGCGGCAGGTGCTGATGAACCTGATGGGCAACGCCGTCAAGTTCGTGGAAAAGGGGTGGATCTCCCTGAGCGTCAGCAGGCAGAAAACCGGTGCGGACGGCCTCCAGTTGCTGTTCTCGGTGCGGGATACCGGCATAGGCATTCCTCCTGAAAAGATGGGATCCGTCTTTGAAAAGTTCACCCAGGCGGATTCTTCCACCACGCGTAAATATGGAGGCACGGGGCTGGGGCTGCCGATCTCGAAGATGCTGATAGAACTGATGGGCGGCAGGATCTGGCTGGAGAGCGAGCCCGGAGTCGGCACAACGTTCTTCTTCACCGTCAACCTCTCCGCGCAGAAGGAGAATCTGGCCGTTTATCTGCCTAAGGCTGACATGACGGAGCTCAAGGGGCGGCGCTTTCTGGTGGTGGACGATAATCTCACCAATCGCATCATCATACGCGAGATGATACAGAGCTGGGGCGCCTCCTGCGAGGGGGCCTCCGACGGGGAAAAGGGGTTGGCTAAGGTGCTGGAGCAGCAGCGTGAAAGCACGCCTTTTCATGGCGTCTTTGTGGACTTCAATATGCCCGGGATGGACGGCTACGAGTTCTGCCGCCGTGTTGTGACGGATGCCGCCATTGCTCCCAAGCCCGCGCTGGCGCTGGTCACCTCCGACACGGTGCGCTTCAGGAAAGAGGATTTTCGGAGCTTGGGCGTCAATACTCACCTGATGAAGCCGGTGAAAAAACAGACGGTGCTGGACGGGGCGTTGGAGCTGCTGGCCGCGCGGGTATCCGCGCCTGTCCCCGCTTCGCAAACCGCGCCCGTCTACAAGAAGGAGGACCTGCCGGCTCTCAGCATCCTGCTGGTGGACGACTCCGAGGATAACAGGCTGCTGATCAACTCTTTCTTGAAAGGAACGAAGATCCGGCTCGAGTCGGCCGTGGACGGTTTTGACGGGTTGGAGAAATTCAAGTCCGGTTCCTACGACCTGGTCTTCATGGATATGCAGATGCCGGGCATGGACGGTTTTGAGGCGACGAGGAAACTGCGCGAGCTGGAGGCCGCCGGCGGCCGCCGACGGACAAGAGTAGTGGCGCTCACCGCTATGGCCATGCGCGAAGACATTGACCGGGCCCTTAAGTCCGGTTGTGATGACTATCTGACCAAGCCGATACGCAAGGGAGCCATCTACGCGTATCTTATGGGGGCCGCCGCCGGCTGACTTTGCCGCTGACGTGAGTGCGCATGTCGCGGGGATGTCAGCCGGGCTTTTCACCGTCCTTGAACCACTTTTCGTTCCCGTAGAGTTTGTCGATACAGCTCTCGCACAGGCCGTGGGAGAACTTCGCCTCGGAGCGCTGGCTGATATAGGTCTCCACCCGCTCCCAGTAGCCCTTGTCGTTGCGGATCTTCTTGCAGTTGGCGCAGATAGGGATGAGCCCCTGCAGGGTGCTGACCTCCTTCAGGGCCGCTTCCATCTTCCTGCGCCCGCTGATGTCGCGCATGATCGCCACCAGGTACTCTTTGCCGCTCAATGCCACGTATTTCACGTTCGCCTCGGCCGGAAAGGTGTCTCCGTTGCTGCGGCGGTTGGTGAGGTTCATTAACAGGGAGGGAGCCGCCTTTATGCGCTCCGCTTCGGCGCGCCAGTCGTAGTCCGCTGGCAGGTCCGCGCGGGTTTCCGGGAATCTCATCTTCAGCAGTTCCGGTCTGGAGCGGCCTAGCATCTCGCAGGCGCTTACGTTCACGTCCAGGAGGCGTCCGTCTCCGGGGAATATTATAAGGACGGCGTCGCTGGAGCTTTCCAGGAGGTCGCGGAACAATTTCAGCTCGTCGTTCGCGCGGCGCAGGTCGGTCACGTCGCGAATGACCCCGGCGATGCCGCCCACCCCGCCGCCGGCTCCGGGGAAAGTGGCCGAACGCACGATCATGCTCCGGCTGCCGCCGTCCCCGCCTGGAAAGTCGAGTTCGTAGGTCTGTGTGCCGGGAGCGGCCAGTAGTTCATTGTTCTTGCGGGTATAGACGTCCGCTATCTCCGCGGGAAATAGTTCCCGCACGGTCCTGCCCAGTATTTTCGCCTTGGGTAAACCGGCGAGTTCCTCGTAGGCGCGGTTGCAGCCCAGCAGCCTGCCGCTCTCGTCCTTGTAGAAGACCGGGTCCGGGATGGTGTCCATCAGCGTGCCCAGCAGGCGGTTCTGGCGGCGCAGGGCGGTCTCGGTCCGCAGACGTTCGGCCAGGTTGGCCGTTACTATCTCCATGTATACGGCGGTCTGGTTGAGCAGCTGGTAGGCTACCTCTCCGAAAGTGATGGGGCCGGTGAACCCGGTGGTGCGTCTGCCTTCCAGGCCGGAGTGCCGGTAATTGAGGATGCAATTGCAGGAGAACATTAACCGGTCCTCTATCCCCTGAGGTTTCTGGCTCATGAAAGCCCGCAGATACTCGCCTACTGACTTGGCGTGGCGGTATTCGACCCCCTTGAAGACCGGGGCGAAAAAACTGACGTCCCCGGAGGTCTCGTTCACGCTCTGAAAGGAGACGTTGATCATCGCGCCTCCGTAATCGGCGACCAGCGGCAGCCGGGTGTCCAGCTTTTTCGAGGCCAGGTAGCGTGCCAGCTTCACGGATCTTCCGTTCACAAAGGCGTTCTTCGCGTTGAACCCGTCGGCCTCGAACGTCAGCACGTCGCCGTCGCCGGGCTCGAAAATGTTGATGATGCCAAGGACCGCCGTCCTGCCTTTGGGGAGACTGACGTGCATCACGGCGGCTGCGTCCGTAAAGGAGTTCCCGGTGCGTCCGTCGAAAACCTTGGGTGTGGCTTTACCGATGTCTTCCAGGCGCACGCCGGCTATCCAGCCGGCCAGGGGGCTGGCGGCGAAGTCGTCATAATCGTGCGCGTTCAGGGCGAAGGAGAGGTGGGTCGGGCTGGAAGCCGGCATGGTGATGAGGCTGAAGCCGTTCTCCGGGGCGTCCCTGTACACCGAGGCGAGCGAGCGCCCGGTGTAGATTTTAATGCAGGCCCCTGTCACATATTTCGGGAGTTCGAGAACATAGGCCTTGTCCCGCGTCTGGAGTCCGCCGTTATCCGTCATGAAGTATGGCGTGGTCCCCCCTATCCAGTCGCCTTTGGGCAGGTCAGTGAGGAGACTTTCATCCGCCGCGATAAAATAGAAGCCTCCGGCGGCTATCTTCTGTTTGAGCTCGCTCAACTCAAGCATCCCCTGGCCGTTGATCATAGTGTTCTCCCTGTCGCGTGTCCTCAATCGGATTAAAGTAAAAGGAGTCTGGCGTGTCAACCGTTGGCGGGGAGGCGGTCCCGGATTTCCGCGTCCTAAGTCGCCGGCCGGCCCCGCCGGGGGCGAGCCCGGGGCGGACAAGTTGCCGCCGTCCCGCCTGCTGCTGGCCGATGACTCCGAGGATAATCGCATGATCATCGGCATGTATCTGAAGGCCTCGCCGGTGAAACTGGACACCGCTGTCAACGGCCAGGAGGCGATGGAGAAGTTCAAGACCGGCAAGTACGATCTGGTGTTGATGGATATGCAGATGCCGGTCATGGACGGGCGCGAGGCGGCGGCTAAGATCCGTGCCTGGGAAAAGGAGCGAGGCGTGCCGGCCGTGCCCATAATGGCGTTCACGGCCTCGGCGCTGAAAGAGGAGATAGACAAAGCGCTTGCCGCGGGCTGCGACTACCTGCAGAAACCGGTGAATAAGGAACTTCTGCGGGTCCGGCTGCGCGTGGCGCAAAGGATCCTGAAACTTGATATGGACGTGGACGCTTTAAGCAAACTTATTCCGGTATGTTCTCATTGCCGCCGCGTGCGCCGCGACGACCAGGCTTATGTCAGCCTGGAGGCGTATATTTCCAAAAATTCCGATTTTCAGTTCTCCCACGGCATCTGTCCGGAGTGTCTCAAAAAACACTATCCGCAGTTCTCGTGATCCGCCGGGCGCGCCGCGCGCCGGTCTTATTGCGCCAGCGCGTCGCGGACCTTCTGAAGAACGATATCCGAATTGAGCGGTTTTTCCAGAAAAGTTATTCCCTGCGCCGCGGCGCCCTGCATGCCGGCCAAGGCGTTGTCGGTGTAGCCGGACATGAATATCACCTTCACCCCCGGCGCTCTCTCCGCTACCGCGCGGGCCAGTTCGAAGCCGTTCATTCGGGGCATGATCATATCGGTCAGCATCAGCCGGATGTCCCGCCTCTCTCCGCATAATTCAAGGGCGGCGTCGGGGGAATCCGCCTCCAGCACGGTATAGCCGTTCTGTGTCAACAGTCTGGCCAGGAACCGGCGTACGGGCTCATCATCCTCCACCAGCAGAAGTGTGCCGGTCCCGGTATGTGGAGCGGTGGCCGGTCTTGCTTCCTCCTTTACCGGTTCCTGCGTTCCCGCGACCGGAAAGTAGAGTTTGAACGTGGTGCCCTTTCCCGGTTCGCTGTAAACATAAATGTTCCCTCCGCTCTGTTTCACGATGCCGTACACGGTGGAGAGCCCGAGCCCCGTGCCTTTGCCCTGCTCCTTGGTGGTGAAGAACGGTTCGAAGATGCGCGCTTTTATCTCCGGCGACATGCCCGCGCCCGTGTCGCTGACGGCAAGCATGACGTAGCGTCCCGGAAGGACTTCCGGATCTCCGGCGGTGTAATTCTCCCCGAGGGCGACCAGCGCCGTCTCAAAGGTGAGCTTGCCGCCGCCGGGCATGGCGTCGCGCGCATTCACGGCCAGGTTAAGCAGCACCTGCTCCAATTGCCCCTGGTTGGCCAGCACTTTCGCCGGCGCCGAGGCGAGGGCCGTTACGAATTCGATGTTTTCCGCGACTATCCGGCGGATCATTTTTACGACTTCCGGAACGACCGCGTCCAGGTCCAGCGCCGTGGAACTTATCACCTGCTTGCGGCTGAAGGCCAGCAGTTGTCTCGTGAGGCCCGTGGCCCTCTCTCCGGCCTTCAGGATCTCCTCCAGGTCTGCGCGCCGCGGGTCCCCGGCCGGTATGCCCGCGCCAAGGAAGGAGGCGTAGCCCATTATGGCGGAGAGGATATTATTGAAATCGTGCGCGACCCCGCCCGCTACGTGCCCGATGGCCTCCATTTTCTGGGAATGCACGAGTTGTTCCTCCACCCGCGACCGCAGTATGTCGGCGGCCAGGATATCGGATACCGCCTTAAGGAAATCCAGCCGTTTGCCGTTGACGACCACGCCTTCCTTGAGGTAAAGGTTGACGACGCCGAGCACCTTGCCGGAGGCCAGTATGGGCGCGCAGTAATGCCCGTGCTGCGCGATCCCTTCATAGGAGATGTCGTGGTCGCTGTTAACGCAACTGGAGGTGATGGTCTCGCCGCTTTTGGCGGCTTTGCCGCACAGGCATTTGCCGAAAGGGAGCCTTGCGCAGGCGGCCAGGAGCTCGGGGGCGAGCCCCTGCTGCGCCGTCAGCACCAATGAGTCCCCGCCTGAGAGAAAAATGGCGCCGCGCGGTTCCACCGCGAGCCACGGGATGCTGAACAGCACGGCCAGGTGAGCCGACAGCTTCTTCTGGAGCGGTAGCGGGGTCAGCGACTGGCGGAGGATATCGTTGAGGGCGTGCTGGATCTCGTAGGACTCCCGCATCTCCGCTTCGGAACGCTCCAGTTCGGTGATGTCGCGGTCCACCGCGATAATAAGCTTCTTGTCTCCCAGGGACGCCACGCGGGCATAGGCTTCCACCGGGAAGGAGGAGCCGTCCTTGCGGACGCGCAGCAGCCTGAAACGCCCGGCGCCATCCGCGAACAGGCGGCGCAGTCTGCCCTGGGCCAGTTCCGCGTCTGCGGGGGAGTCCAGCCGGGACACGTTCATCCCCAGTAGTTCCTCCCTTGAATAACCGGTGGTGCGGACCACGGTTTCATTCACGTAGATTATTCTACCGTCCAATTCCAGGGCGTGGATGGCATCGGTGGCGTTGTCCAGCAGTTCGGCCCGGAACCGCAGTTCCGTTTCCGTTCTCAGGCGCTCGGAAATATCGCGTTCCACGGAAATGGCGAGGTTTTCCCGGCCGGCGGCGCACAGATTGGCGGAGCACTCGAATTCGCGTACGGTCCCGTCCTTGCAGGTGTGCTTCACCACGAAGCTCCGGCCTTCGGCGGCGGCTTTCCTGCGGTCGCTTATGATGCTCTCCGCTATTTCAGGAGCCGATGCTGTGAGTTCCGGGTCCAGCACCGAGATGGGCCGGCCTACCAGCTCGTTGCGGGAAAATCCCAGCAACTTTACCACCGACTCGCTCACGTCCTGGATGATAGGCGCTCCGGAAGGAAGGAGCTTCAGCAGCAGGACCAGGTCGGAAACGTTGGTGAATATGGAATGGAACCGGGTTTCGCTCTCCTGCAGGGCCTCCCTGGCCCGCAGGCTTTCCGTCACGTCCCAAAAGATCCCGAGTATGCCGGCCTGGCGCCCCGCCGCGTCCCTGACGGGGATCTTGACCGTGTGGATGGTGCGTTTCTCGCCGTTATGAACGTACTCTTCGTCAAATTCCTCCGTGAGGCCGGCTTTCAGCGCACGTTTGTCGTCCCTGCGGTATTTGTCCGCCAGTTCCACGGGGAAAAAGTCGTAATCGGTCCTGCCCTCAAGGTTCTCGGGCCTCAACTTGAGGTCCTTTGCATAGGCTTCGTTGCAGAGCACGTAGACGGAGTTGGGGTCTTTCAGGAAGATCCGTTGTGGAAGATTGTCTATCAGTGTGCGGTATATGGATCCGTTTCCGCCGGAAGCGGGGGCGTGCGAGTTGTCATCCTTCATATTCCCTCAAGATCTTGTTTATCGGCTGCCCCACAAGTCGAGAACCCAGCGGTGTCCCCTACTGGCGCTGCAGCAGCATGCGGGCTTTCAGGATATTGCCCAGTTGTTCCAGGTTCACGGGTTTCTCGATGTAATCGAAGGCCCCTATTTTCAGGGACGCCCTGGCCACTTCCTCGTCGTCGTTGCCGGTGATCATTACGAACCCGGTCCCAGGCATTTCGGCTATCAGTTCCTTAAGCACCGCTATGCCGTCCTTTTTGGGCATCAGGATGTCCAGCAGGACAATGTCGGGTTTGCGTTCGCGGGCCAGTTCCACCGCCCTGGCGCCGTCTTCGGCGGTAAGTACTTCGTAGCCGAGAGAAGAAAGGAAGCGGGAAAGGATGTTAAGGATAGAGGGGTCGTCGTCCGCCGCCAGCAGCAGCCCTTTGCTATGGCCCCGTGGGGCATCCGGTGCCGCGGCCGCGGGTGCGCGCTGCGCGGCCTGGCGCGGTTTGGAGGTGCCCAGCACGCGGTCCACTTCGTCCAGGACCTTGGAAAGGCCGTCGCCCTTGGAGATGAAAGCGGCCGCGCCGTCGCGCAGGTACGCCTCGGCGTCCTCGGGGGCGTCGTAGCCAGAGAGCATGATCACCGGGATGTCGGGAGAGATCTGGCGGATCTCCTTGAAAACCACGGAGCCGGTCTTGACTGGCATATCCCGGTCCAGGATGACCAGGTCCGGTTTGGCGCTCTTGAACACCAGCACCCCGTTGCCGCCGTCGGCCGCCGAGACCACCCGGTGCCCGCCATGCGTAAGGAACACCGTAAGCGCGTCGCGCACGATGCCGTCGTCGTCTATGATAAGTACCTTGGCCATAACGCCTACAATTATAATATATAAAGCGGGCGTTCAGTCGATACGGCGGTCCTTCAGGTAGACGCTGCCGGTGCGGTCCTTGAGGCCTTTGAGGTATTTCTTGATCTCGGCCGCTATGTCCACTATCTTGGCGTAGTGGTCCAGCATGCGTTTCTCGTTGGTGGCTACGGCTATGGTGAGCGACATCAGCGGGAAATCCCTGGTGTTGCCCATGCGGTCTTTGGAAACTATGTGACCGCGCTCGCGGTCCTCGCGGTTGTAGAGTTTCGGCGCCAGCGTGTCGAACCTCGCGGCAATGGTGCGGGCCATCTCGTCGGCGCGCTCAGGGTCAGCCATCAGCACGAAGTCGTCGCCGCCCACGTGGCCCACGAACACGTTCTCGCCCGCGAATTCGCTCTGGATGCCGTTGAGCAGCGCCGCGGTCTGTTTTATGGCGTTGTCCCCGTTGAGGTAGCCGTAATTGTCGTTATAGGCCTTGAAATTGTCCACGTCCACGTAGAAGAACGCCATGGGGTGGCCGGTCTTTATGCGGCGCGCGGCTTCCTCTTCTATGGCGGGGCCGCCGGGCAGCTGTGTCAGCGGGTTGGCGGCCAGCATGCTGCGGGTGCGCAGGCTGGCCCGCTCCACGCGCGAGGTCAGCTCGAGGGTATTGAACGGCTTGCCCAGGAAATCGTCGGCGCCTATGCCGAATTCCGCGGCCTGCTCCTGGGGGCTGTCGTCGCCGCTGATGATGATCACGGGGATAAGCGCCAGGCGCACGTCCTTGCGGATGCGCGCCAGCAGTTCGCGGCCGCCCAGGCGGGGCATGTTGAGGTCCAGCAGGATCACGTCCGGCGGCTGCGCGGTCATCCGCTCCAGGGCGGTAACGCCGTCTTCGGCCGTGGTAACGTCCCAGTCCGTGCCGGCGAAGGCTTTTTCAATAATGCCGCGGAAGGCCTTGTCGTCGTCCGCTACCAGCAGTTTCCTGTTCATAACTCCCCCGTTCCCCCGAAACTTACTTTATACCGCAGCGGTCCACCACGGAATCCTCGCGCGCCATGAACTGCTCCAGTTTCTTCTCCTGCGCGGAGGGCAGCGCCGGGAGGTCCTGCAGCGAGTGGTACTTGGTGAGCAGCTCGTAGAACTGCTGCTTGACCTGCGGGTCGCGGATCTCGCTGCCCGGGTTGCGGCTCAGGCTGCCCAGTGCAAAGCCGGGTTCTTTCATCTTGTGGGCCCAATAGCGGGCTTTCAGGTCCACGGCGGCGGCGTTTATGCGGCTCATGCTGCGGAAGGATCCCTCGCAGCCGGGCTGGCCGTCGTTGAGGGCGTCGCGGAAGTCTTCTGCGGGCAGGGCCGCGGTGGCCACCGGCGCGCCCCAGTTGATGTCGGGCACGGGAGGCATCTCGCTGAAGCGGGCCATGGACTTGAGTTCTTTCACGCTAAGCACGCGGCCGCTGCGGGCGTCCACCAGTTTTACCATTACGGTAAGCTCTTCGCCGGACTTGAAGATGGCGCCGCGGACGAAAGCCTGCGGGCGGGCCCGGGAAGGCAGTTTGTTCATCCAGCCGTCCCGGGAACCCGCGTAGGCCTGCATGGTCTCCTGGTCCATCACCTCCAGATCTTTCTGGGCGGCCAGGCCGCTGGCGGTCATCTCCTGCGCGAAGCGGGCCTCGTTCTCCGACCCCTCGGCCCCGGTGAAGGGCATCAGGGCGACGCGGGAGATCCCGTTGGCTTTGGCCTCTCCGGCCAGGCCCTGGGCCAGGCCGGAATAATCGGCGGCGGCGGCGCAGGAGGCGAGCAGGATGAGGGCCGCGGCTTTTAAGGTGAATATCTTGATTAAGGTTTTCATAACTCCCCCTTGCCTTAATAGTATAAGGAGGGGAGTTACGGGATACTTCAGGAAGGGCTCAGATTTTCCTCAGGTTTTGTGTGCTTTCAGGAAGGAAGAGGGTGAATTCCGCGCCTTTGCCGGGTTCGCTTTGCGCCTCTATGCGGCCGTTGTTCTGCCGCGAAATCCCATAGACCATGGCCAGGGAGAGACCGGCGCCTTTACCCTTTTCCTTGGTAGTGAAAAAGGGCTCAAAAATGTGCTCCATGACCTCCGGCGTCATGCCCTGGCCGGAGTCCTTTACCGACACGGCGCAAAGCGGCGGGTCACCGGGGACCAGCCGTGTGGAGACGGTGACCGTTCCGCCTTCCGGCAGGGCGTCGGCCGCGTTGGAAAGCAGCGCCGCCAGGGCAAAGTCGGCCTGGGCCTGGTCACAGGAGCAGGCAGGGAGGCCGGCTGCCAGCCGGAGTTCCAGTTTTATGCCGCGCGCTTCCAGGGCCGGGCGGCCTTCCAGCAGTTTTTCTGCGGCGGCGTTAAGGCTGCAGGCCTTGTTCTGCGGCTGCGCGCGCAGGCTGAAAGTGAAAAATTTCCTGGTGAGGGCGCTGGCCCTGGCCACGGCCTTGCGTATCTCCTCCAAGTCCGGCTTGAGCGGGTCCTCCGGTTTGAGGGAATTGAGCATCAGCGTCGCGTAGCCTTCTATCGCGCCCAGCATGTTGTTGAGATCGTGGGCGGCGCCGCCGGCCAGGCGGCCTACCGCTTCCATCTTGGCTTTATCGGGGGTTATCTTCATAGGCCTATTCGAACTTGTAGCCGTGGCCGGTCACGCTGGTAATGTGCGCCGCCAGCTTGGACCCCAGTTTTTTGCGCAGCGAGGAGACGTGCGTCTCCACGGTGTGCGGGTTGTCGTAGTTGGCCGTGTCGTAGCCCCACACCGTCTCCAGGATGTAGGGCACCCCCAGCACGCGGCCCTTCTTCTCCAGCAGCAGCGTGAGCAGGTCGAATTCCTTGCGGGTCAGCGGTACGGGTTTGCCGCCCAGCTTGACCGAGCGCGAGCCCGGGTCCAGTTCCACGCCCTGCTCCTTTATCTTGCCGGAGGCGCCCGCGGCTTCATAGCGGCGCATTACGGCGTTGATCTTGGCGGTCAGCACCGGGAAAGCGAAAGGCTTGGTCAGGTAGTCGTCCGCGCCGCGGTCGTAGCCCGAGACGATGTCGTCGTCCTCGGTCCTGTCCCCGGAGATTATTATCACCGGGGTGGCGGCGGTTTCCGGCGAGGATTTGAGCGCCTTGCAGAGGGAGAAACCGTCCAGGCCTGGCAGGGCCACGTCGGTCACCACCACGTCGGGCTTTGAGTCGCGCGCCATCATCAGCGCCTCGGAGCCGTTGTCGGTGAAGACTACCGTGAAATCGTGGTTCTCCAGGTAGCGCCGCATCACGTCCAGCATCTTCCGGTCGTCGTCCACCAGCAGTATTTTCTTAGGCATCTCCGCCTCCCGGCTCGCCCAGTTTGGGATTGCGCGCGAAATCCTGGAACTTGGAGGTGAGGTCCGCCGCGCGTTTGACGGCCTTGATGATCTGCGAGATCTCTTTCTTGATCGGGCTGGAATCGTTAAGGCCGTCGTCTATGAGCGTGGCGTAGCCATTGATGGCTGCCAGCGCGTTGTTGAAGTCGTGGGCCATGGGCCTGGCTACCTTGCTCACGGCGTCCGCCGCGCGCGCGATGGCCAGTTCGCTCTCCATCTTCTTGAGGTCGCTGATGTCGCGCGCCACGCCCAGCAGGCCTATGATCTCGCCGCCGACGTTGCGCAGCGGGGTTTTTATGATGTGCACGTAGCGCGCCCCCGCGGGGAAAGGGCGCAGGTGGTTGAGAGTGAGGGTGTTGCCGGTGCGGACCACCTCGCTGTCGGTCCTGAAAACGTCCGCCGCGGTCTCGGGCGGAAGGTAGTCCGTGTCAGAGCGCCCGATCATGGCTTCGGGGGAAGTGCCCATCAGGTCGGCGCAGGCCTTGTTGACCTTGATGTACATCCCGTTCATGTCCTTTACGAAAATGGCGTCCTTGGCCGTATCGAAGACCCTGCGCATCAGCTCCTCGCTCTCCTTCAGCCGCATCTCGGTGCGCTTCTGTTCCGTGACGTCGCGCATGACGCCGGTGGCGTAGGCGGGCTTGCCGTCGCGCAGGACCACGCTGCTCTTCTGCTCGGCGTAGAAGTAGGTGCCGTCCTTTCTGCGCACCCGGTACGGGAGGATAGGCATCGTGACGCCGGTTTTAGCGAAATGGACGAGGGCTTTGGCCACGAAGTCCTGGTCGTCGGGATGGGCGATCTCCACCGCGTTGCGGCCCACCAGGTCTTCCGGCTTGTAGCCGTAATGCTCCACGCGCGGGCTGACGTAGGTTATGGTCCCGTCCAGGTTGACGGTGTAGATTATGTCCTTGGACGAGGAGACGATGGCCCGGAACCGGGCGTCCTCCTCCCGCTGTTTATCCTCTTCCAGTTTGCGCTGCAGGATTATGGCATAGACCAGCGCCAGTTTCTGGGCGGTTTCCAGGTCGCGCGGGGAATAATCCCCGGAGGGATTGGCCAGGGCGATGAGGCCCAGCAGTTTCCGGCCGGACATGGCCGGCACGCCCAGGAACCGCGCTATCTTTATGTGCCCGTGCGGCAGGCCGACGGCGCGCCTGTCTTGCGGAGCGGTGTTGGTGAGCAGCGCTTTCTTCTTTTTCAGGACCCAGCCCCAGAGGCCGTTGAAATCCTTGAAGACCACCGGCTTGTCCATCATCTGGCATTTATCGCAGGTTTCGGTGGTAAGGGCGGAGGTCATCAGCCAGCCGGTGGCCGGGTCTATGTGGCCGGTAAAACCGAAGGCGCTGCCGGTCATGCGGCGGGCTTCGTCCAGCACCGCGCGGGAGATCTCCTCCATGGAAATGCCGGGGAAGGCCAGGTATAGCTCCTCCACGTGTTTTACCGCGGCCGCGATATCCTTTTCCGCGCGGAGTTCCGCGTCGCGGCTCTCGGCCTGCAGCCTGGCGGAGACGAACTGGGCGGCCATCCCCAGCAGCGCGTTCACCGCAAAGGGATTTTGCGGCGCCACCCCGAAGACGGCCGTTAACTGCCCGGCCTTGCGGTTGGCGAGGCAGACGGAGGCCTGGAAGCAAAGCCCTTTACCGGCCGCCGGCCGCTTTCCGGCCAGGAGCCTGCCCTTGTCCGCGGCGGTTATTTTCAGGAAGAAGCCTTTTGGCGGGGCGCCGGCCGCGCCTTTCAGTACTATGGCCAGGCCGGTCTTCTGCCCTACAGCCGGGTACTCGGCCAGTATTTTAAGGGCCTTGCAGAGGAACGGTTCGAAGTTGTCCGGGGAGAATGCCGTGGCCAGCATAGCCTGCAAGGCTTTGCCCAGAGAAACGGCGTCCTGAGTCATTACGGAAGGCTTTCCCATTTTTTCCCTGCCCCGGATAATTATACTAAAGCGAAAACGCTACTCGAACTTGTAACCGTGGCCCGGCACGGCCTTGATGCGCTTGCCGAAAAGGCCTATCTTGCGCCGCAGGTTCGAAACGTGCACTTCCACGGTATGCGGATCGTTGTAGTCCGCGGTGTTGTAGCCCCAGACGGCCTCCAGCAGGCTGGTGAGGCTGAGCACCCGGCCAGGGTTGGAGGTGAGCGTGTTGAGCAGGTCGAATTCCTTGGAGGTAAGTTTGACCGGCTTGCCCTTGAGTTTTATCGTCCGGGCTTCCAAATTAAGCTCCAGCGCCCCCTGCTTCTTTATAGCTTCCTTCTTTTTGCCGCGGGAGGCGCGGCGCAGCATGGCCTTTACCTTGGCCAGCAGCACGGGGTAGGAGAACGGCTTTATCACGTAGTCGTCCGCGCCGTAGCCGTAACCGGCCACCTGGTCGGCCTCGGCCATCTTCTTGCCGGTCATGATCACCAGGGGGATGTCGGCCAGCGCCTTGTTGTCCTTGATCTTGCGGCAGAGGGCGAACCCGTCCATGCGCGGCATTTCCACGTCGGTGATTATGATGTCGGGGCGGCGGGCCGCGGCGGCCGCGAGCGCCTCCGCGCCGTTGGAGGCGCTGATGGTTTCCAGGCCGTGGTTCTCCAGGTACTTGCGCAGTATCCCCAGCAGTTCCAGGTCGTCGTCCACTATGAGGGCCCGTTCTTTCATTAAGGTGATTATATAAAAAAGCGCCCCGCCGGGAAGTTCATGGTGAGGTTCAGTCGGCCTTACAGAGGAGTCTTACTTGTTGTGCCCGGCGGGGCTTTATTTAGACCAGCGCTGCGAGTGCTAGAGCAAGTGGCCGAAGCCACAAGTCTTGGGGGTTTGGGTTAGGGGGGCGCACCCGCAACGCTGGAGATCGTTTTTAAAGAACCTTACGACGCTTATAGTCTAACAGTTCCGGCTCAAGAAGAGTTCAAGAGGCGCTCAAGGTCCGCTCAACATTCAAAAAAAACGCCCCGCCGGGACATGACGCCTGACTGGTGCCTTACAGGAGTGTCTGATGTGTAGCCCGGCGGGGCTTTAATTAGACCAGCGTTGCGAATGCTAGAGCAAGGGGCCGAAGCCCCTAGTCTTGGGGGTTTGGGTTAGGGGGGCGCACCCGCAACGCTGGAGATCTGTTTTAAAAGAACCTGCTACGGAAAAAGTATAACATAGGGCGTTCAAGATTCGCTCAAATGCGGCTCAAAAGGCGCTCAAGGCCCGACGGCCGCTTTTTACGACGGGCGCGCGAAATCATATAATAGGTTTTCGGCCATAAAAGATGACTTCCATACAATTCCTTAAGGGCGTGGGCCCCAAAAAAGCGGAGCTGTTCGCGCACCTCGGGGTGGAAACTCTGGACGACCTGCTCTTTTATTTCCCGCGCAAGTGGGAGGACCGCCGCCTGCCCGGCAGGAAAGAGCCGCTGCCGTTGCTGGAGGATGCGCCGGTTGTGCGCGGCAAAATAAAGCATGTGCGCGATATGTACACGGGCAGCGGCCTGCGCATCTTCAAGATAGTCCTGGAAACCCCCTATGGCGAGGCCGAGGCCAGTTTCTTCAAGCGCCACAGTCCGCGCTTCGACGTGTTCGCCGCGCTGCGCAAAGACCTTAAAGAAGGGCGCACCGTCTGGGTAACGGGGACCCCCGAAGACCCGCTTTTCCTAAGCCGTATCCGCGCCGACGAATACTATCTGGAGGACGACGCACGCGCGCTGAAGATGCACGTGGGGCGCATAGTGCCGGTTTACCCGCTGACCGAGGGCCTGACGGCCAGGTTCATGCGCGAGGCCGTGTATGAGGCCGTTATGGCCGGGCACGAAGCGGTTGGTGATTTCCTGCCGCCGGACCTGGCGGCCGGCCGCGGCCTGGTGGCGCGGGACCTGGCCGCGCGCGCCATTCATTTTCCGGAAAATAATTTCGAGCTTACGCAGTCGCGCCGGCGCTTCATCTATGAGGAACTGCTGCTGATGGCGCTGGCCTGGGCCATAAAAAAGCGCCAGACCAAGGGCGTGCTGAAGGGCTTTTCCTACGAGGTCAGGAAGACCCTGCTGACGCCCTTCCGCGCCAACCTCGGTTTCCAGTTCACGGCCGGGCAGGCGCACGCCATAAACGAGATCTTCACGGACATGAGGGCGCCCACCCCCATGGCCCGCCTGCTGGAGGGGGACGTGGGCAGCGGCAAGACCGTGGTGGCGCTGTCGGCCATGCTGCTGGCGGCGGAGAACGGCGGCCAGAGCGTTTTTGCCGCGCCTACCGAGATCCTGGCCGAGCAGCATTTCATAACTTTCGCGAGTCTGCTTAAAGGGCTGGGCGTGCGCGCGGCCCTGCTGACCGGGCGCGTGAAGGCGGCCGAGCGCAAAAAACTGCTGGCGGACCTGGCGGCGGGGAAAATAGACATCCTGCTGGGCACCCACGCGGTAATGGGCGAGGGCGTGGTCTTTAAGAATTTGCGGCTGGTGGTCATAGACGAGCAGCACCGCTTCGGCGTGCGCCAGCGCGCGGCCCTGCGCGCCAAGGGGGACCGGGCCGATATGCTCATCATGACGGCCACGCCCATACCGCGCACGCTGTTCCTGGCGCTTTACGGCGACCTGGACTTGTCGGTGATAAAGGAACTGCCGCCCGGGCGCAAGCCGGTAAAGACCACCGAGGCGGACGAAGAGACGGCTTTCGCCGCGGTTAAGGACGAGGCGGCCAAAGGCCGGCAGGTTTACGTGGTCTACCCGGTCATAGAAGAGACCGCAGACGCCGACATGAAGTCGGTGAAGGCCGAGTTCGAGCGGCTGAAGGTCCTTTTTCGCGGGCGGAAAGTGGATATGCTGCACGGGCGGATGCCCGGGGAGCTTAAAAAACAGGTCATGGAAGATTTTGCGGCCGGCCGCACCGATATCCTGGTGGCCACGCAGGTGATAGAGGTGGGCATAGACGTGCCTAACGCCACGCTGATGGTGATAAATAACGCCGAGCGCTATGGCCTGGCGAGCCTGCACCAGCTGCGCGGCCGCGTGGGCCGCGGCAAACATGATTCCCGCTGCCTGCTGGTGCCGCACGGGCGCGCCGGCGACTCGCCCGAGCGCCTGCGCGCGATGCTGCAGAGCTCCAACGGTTTCGAGCTGAGCGAGAAGGATATTTATATCCGCGGCGCCGGCGAGATCCTGGGAGTGCGCCAGCATGGCGACATGGACCTTAAACTGGCGGATATGGCGCGCGATAAGGATATCCTTGAACAGGCAATGCAGGACCGCGAAAGCATCCTGGCCGCCGACCCGGAGCTGCAGGCCCGCGGCAACCGCGGCCTGCGCAAAAAACTCCGCGACCTCTACGCCTCCCGCTGGAACCTGATAGACCTGGCTTGAATATTTGATAATATTTGGCGGGATGGGTACTTTAAAATGAAAAAAATATTGACGCTGGCCCTGCTGCTGGGCGCGATCTCCGCGCGGCCGGCCTCGGCCGGCCCTTACGAGGACGACCTGGCTTTCTTCAGGGAGGAGGCCAAGTTCCTGACGGCCGCCATGAACCCGACGTCCCAGGCGAAGGCGCCGGCTTCCGTCTATGTTATAACGGCGGAGGATATCCGGCTTTCCGGCGCCCGCACCCTGTGGGACGTCCTGCGCCTGGCGCCGGGAGTGGATGTGATGGAGACGCGCACCGGCCAGGGGGACGTGGCCATCCGCGGCTTTAACCAGAGTCTGAACAACCGGGTGCTGGTGCTCCTGGACGGCAAGACCGTGCTGCAGGATTTCTACGGCCTGGTGCTCTGGGAAAGCATACCGGTGGGCCTGCAGGAGATAGACCGCATAGAGGTGGTGGAGGGGCCGTTCTCCGCCCTTTACGGGGCCAGCGCCCTGCAGGGCGTCATCAACATCGTCACCAAGTCCCCGGAGAAGATAAACGGGGCCGTGCTATCCGCCTCGGCCGGCAACCGGGAGACGGCGTCCGGTTCGGTCCTTTACGGGAAAAGATCCGGGAATCTCAGCTATAAAGTGGGAGGCGAGCACCGCACCATGAACCGCTTCGAGGATTCCGACCGTCTTGGTTCGCGCGTTTCCAAAGCGAATTTTATGACGGAGTATTCGCTCAACCCCGAAAGCAAGGTCGGGGTGTCGGGAGGGGTTTCCAAGCTCAGCGATGAAATGATCCTCCTGGGAACGGAGGAAAGCCTGCCGGTATCGCGGGCCGCCTACCTGCGCGCGGATTATTCGCTGGGCGGGCTCAAAACCCGGTTCTTCTGGAACCAGAACAATGCCCGGCTGCGAGAGTTCTCTCCGGGCGAAGAGGCCTCGCTGAATTCGGACACTTACGACCTCCAGGCCGATTATTCCCTGCCGCTGGGGGAGGGCAACCGCGCCACCGCCGGCGCGGAGTACCGGCGCAATACGCTGCGCGGGGACCTGTTCCCCGCCGGTCTGCACGCGCAGGATATGTATTCCATTTTCATGGAAGATACCTGGGAACCTGGCGAGCGCTGGAGCCTGGTGGCCAGCGCCAGGGTGGACCGCCACCCGCTGGCGGGCAGCGTGTTCTCCCCGAAGGCAAGCGTTTCTTTCCTTCCCGTCCGGGCCAACGTGTTCCGCGTTTCAGCTGGCGAAGCGTTCCGTAACCCCACGCTGCTGGAAAATTACATGGCGTACACCCGGACCAGCCCTTATGACAACAGTATCCCCGGACTTACCACGGGCGGCGGATATACTGGGAACCTGATCTACTCTCTGCGCGGCAACCGGGACATGGAACCGGAGAAGATAGAGTCCGTGGAAGCGGCGCACAGGGGCGAGTACGGCCGGTTCAAGACCAGTCTTACGGTTTACGCCTACCGGATGAGGGACATGATAGCCTACGCCGACGAGGCCGTTACTCCAGCCGCCCCGGATGTCAGCGTGGACCAGTCCTGGGCCAACAGGAACAAGGCCAGGGCCTTCGGGACCGAGGCTGGCGCCGATATACACTTGAGCGGCAGCCTTCACGGCTTCGCTTCTTATTCGTATTTCAACGCCAGCAAAGGCGATCCCACCAAGATGCACAACTCTCCCCGCTACAAGGCCCACGGCGGGCTGCGCTACGACGACGGCGCCCTGGCCGGCATGCTCTGGGCCTACTGGGCCGGCAAGACCTACTGGGACGCCGGCGAGACCGACGGCGTGGGCAGTTACTTGCTGCTCAACGCCAGGGCCGGCTACAGGTTCACGGGCCGGTTGGAAAGCCTCGAGGCCGGACTTACGGCTTTTAACCTGCTGGATAACAGGCATTACGAGATACATCCCGCCGCCGGCGGCGAAAAGCTGGGCGCGCGGTACGGGGCGGAAATGACCTGGCGTTTCTGAGTTACGGCCCGGCCCGATGAAAAGAGCCCCGCGCTTACGGCGTGGGGCTCTTTCTTTTCTCCTTTCCTTCGTTAGAAGGTGGTCCAGGGTGTGCTTTCCGCCGCCGCCTGGCCCTTTATGTCCTCGTGGGTGCAGTTGGCCACGAACGTGCCCCACTGCGCCGTGTTCGCAGGGCTGTTGAAGTAGGCCCAACCGCCCGTATCCTGCGTGCCGGCGCCGCCCTGGAACACGCCCGCGGCGGTGGCTGAACTGAAGATAGCCACCGACCTGTCGTCCGCGTGCCCCGTGGTCGGAAGTTTCGCCACTGGTATCTCGTTGATGTACTTGGCGTTGGCGGTAAGCGCCGCCAGGTCCGTTGGGAACCAGCCTTCGTTATCGCCGTAATACACCTGCAGCGCGCTCCTGACCGACGAGAGCGCCCCTTTCGTGGCGCCCTCCTTCGACTTGTTGATGAGGTCGGCGAACTTGGGTATCGCTATGGCCGCCAGGATACCTATGATCGCCACCACTATCATCAGCTCTATCAGGGTGAACCCCTGTCTCGCTTTGCTTTTCATACTGCCTCCTCGACGCCGTAGCCGCGGGATAATAGATGAATAAGACCGCGCGGACGCCGTCGACTTATAGTGTAGCTCCCGGGCCTGTTTTTGGCCATCGCCAGGCGGATACATTTGACGAAAGTTACAGTTGCGCGCGCCCCCCGAAAGGCGCGTGAAAATTCCCTAATATAAGGAACATATATCCCGCGCTTTTATGTCAACATTTATTTTTACCAATGAAAAAAGGCCAAAAACTTGCGTCAAAAAACGGATATGGTGTAAAATATGCGCTCTACTACTAATGGTGGTGAGGGTGTTTTAAAGCACAACGTATAGTAGTCTGGCGAGTGACGATACTAGTATAGTATGCGCCTCGGTCCGGGGGGCCTTTCGGCCTTTGAAAACAGGAGAACGAATAGATGAAGTGCCCGTTCTGCGGCGCGGAGGACACCAAGGTCACCGACAGCCGTGATTCGTCCGAAGCCTTCGAAATAAGGCGCCGGCGCGAGTGCGAAAAGTGCGAGAAGAGGTTTACCACCTACGAACGCATCGAGACGCACCCGCTGGTGGTCATTAAGAAGGACGGCCGCCGCGAGAGCTTCCTTAAAGAGAAGCTCATGAACGGCATCATCAAGTCCTGCCAGAAGCGGGACGTCAGCATGGAGAAGATGGAGGAGGCAGGCAGGGATATAGAGAGCGCCTTGCGCAACGAGGATAAATACGAGATCTCCAGCGGTATGATAGGGGAACTCGTGGCCCGCAAGCTCAAGAAGCTCGACAAAGTCGCGTACATCCGGTTCGCGTCCATTTACAAGGATTTCGAGGACGTGACGGACTTCGAGAAAGAGATAAAATCGATAACCAAGTAAAAAAGGGACAAGGGGACAGAAAGAAATGAACGAATTTTTTCCGAAAGTAATGAAGAAGCGTGACGGCAAAGTGGCGCCTTTCAACCTGGACAGGATCAAGGCAGCCATCTCCAAGGCGGCCCTTACTCTGGGCGGCCGCGACGAGGAGAAAGCCGTGGAGGTGGCCAACGAAGTGGCCCGCCGCCTCAACAATGAATTTTCCCTCAAGGGCGCGATCCCTACCGTGGACGATTCTAACGCCATGTGCGTTACCGTGCTGCGCGAGAAAGGCTTTGACCGCACCGCCGACAAGTTCGAATTCTACGCCCTGGACCGCTCCCGCGTGCGCCGCAGCGGCCTGACCGTGAAAAAGAAGGCCGGCAAGGCCGACATCACCGACCAGATGCTGCTGGTGCAGAGCATCACCAACGAGACCATCGAGCCGTTCGACCGCAAGAAACTGGCCGAGGCCCTGGAGAAGGAATACGCGCTGACCCCGGACCTGGCTGGTATGATAGCCAAAGAAACCGAGAACAACGCCTACGAGCTCTCCGAAAAGTACGGCACCAAGTCCTACGACACGCAATTCCTGCGCCGCATAGCGGAATCCCACCTCAGCATGATGGGCATCCCGCTCAAGAACTCCGCCCTGGCCATGCCCATCTCCACGGTAGAGTCCCTGGTGATTGGCAACAGCAAGGAAAACTCCAACATCACCACCAACAACCCCGAGGCGGTGAACCTGGGTATCGCCGAATACGTGCTCAAGCAGTACAACCTGCGCAAGGTGTTCACCGAGGAAGTGGCCGCCGCGCACAACAACGGCGTGGTGCATATCCACGACCTGGGCTACCCCCAGCGCGTGTACTGCTCCAGCCACTCCGTGGAATACATCAAGAAGTACGGCCTCGACAAGATAGTTTCCAACCTGCAGAACAAGAGCAACCCGGCCAAATCCGCCATGGTGCTTAACGGCCACATCCAGACGTTCCTGGCCGCCATGCAGAGCCGCTACGCCGGCGCGTTGGGCTTCGGCTTCCTTAACATCCTCTACGCCCCCATGCTCAACTGCCCCGAGGTCCTGGCCGAGGGCGAGCTGGAAGGCAAGCAGGTGCGCCTGCGCAAGGACGCGCTGGAAGCCATGGTGGAAGCCGGCTCCGTAAGCCTGCAGGACGGCACTTCGGCGCCGTACTTCCGCAAGACCGGCGAGGTGCGCGTGCTGCACAAGCACTCCCGCCGCGAGATGCGCCAGATAGCGCAGAACCTCATCTTCTCGGCCAGCCAGAACGCGTTCAGCCGCGGCGGGCAGACGCTGTTCATAGACTTCAACATCCACACCGGCGTGCCGCAGTACATGCATAACGTGCCGGCCATGGGGCCCGGCGGCAAGTACATGCTGGAAGACTCCGCCGGCAACATAGAGCTGGTGGACGAAGCCCCGCGCTTTAAAGGCGTGGAAGGCGATTCCCGCAACGGCGACGTGGTGCACCCTGCGGACGGCCGCAAGTTCATCACCTACGGCGACCCCCGCATGGTGAAGACCTCTCAGGAGTTCGCCATCGAACTTATGAAGGTCTGGGAGGACGGCGACAAGTACGGCATCCAGTTCGCCTTCCCCAAGTGCGACCTGCACGTGAGCAAGGAAGCCCTGGAGAACCCCGACGAGCGCGAGGTGTACGACTACGGCTGCCGCCTGGCCACCAAGAACGGCTCCACGTACTTCATGTTCGACCGCGACGGCGCCGGAGCGACGCTCGCGCAGTGCTGCCGCCTCAAGGAAAAGGTCACGGACCCGTACCTCCTCAAGCACCCGGAGCGCATCCGCTTCACGGGCTTCCAGAACGTTACTATCAACCTGCCGCAGGCCTGTTTTAAGGGCAAGACCATGGAAGGCACGCTGGACCAGATAGGCAAAGCCATGGACATAGCCATGAAGGCCCACCTGCAGAAAAAGGCCTACACTCAGACGCTGCTGGACACCGACGGCAGCCCGCTGCGCTCCCTGGGCATTCCGTCCGACGACGGCACGCCTTACGTGAACCTGGAGAAGGCCACCTACATCATGGGCCTCATAGGCCTCAACGAAGTGGTGCAGTACCTCACCGGCAAAGAGCTCCATGAGAGCCGCGACGCCTACGAGACCGGCCTGCAGATCATCGACTTCATGTACACCAAGATCAACGATCTGCGCGCCAAGACCGGCCTTAAAGTGACGCTGGAGGAGACGCCCGCGGAATCGGCCACGCAGAAACTCGCCAAGGGCGACATGGCCCGCTTCCCCGAGAGCCGCAAGGTCATTAAGGGCGACCTGAAGCGCGCGCCGTATTACACCAACTCCATCCACCTCAACCCGGGCGCCCAGGTGAGCATCCTGGACCGCATCGAGCTGCAGAGCAAGTTCCACGACATGATAGAGTCCGGCTCCATCATCCACGTGTACTGCGGCGAGTCCCAGATCCCCGCCGAGAGCATAGGGGCCCTGGTGGAGAAGACCTACCGCAACACGCGCGCCTCGCAGGTGACCGTGTCTCCGGAATTCACGCACTGCAACGACTGCCACTCCAACTACTTCGGCTTCAAGGATAAGTGCGGTAAGTGCGGCAGCGAGAACGTTACCAAGCGCACCAAGATAGTGGGCTACTTCTCCAACCTGCCCGGCTGGAACGACTCCCAGCTGGAGATCAGCCGCGCCCGAGAGGCGGTGGCTCAGCATTACGCCAACTTCACGCCCGGCGTGCAGTGGCTGCACGAAAAGGACCCGTCCAAGAAAGTGATGGTGTTCGGCAAGCAGGGCTGCGGCATGTGCGAAGAGGCCAAGGCCAGCCTTACCAGGGCGCTCAAGGAGCAGGGGGTGGAGATCCCGGTGGAATTCCACGACCTGACCACGCAGGAAGCCCGCCTGGCGGCCGCCCGCTGGAACGTGCCGCTGGACCCCATCCCCACGGTGCTCGTAAAGAACAACGGCACCGCTACGCGCTATGAGCTGGAGTTCAAGCGCGGCAAGCCGGTGCACCGCAAGGAGCCGGAATACTTCAAGATGGTGGAGGGCGCCTACTCGGTAAAGTAGAGTAGGCCGTCAAGGGGACGCCTTCTTCGGGTACGCGGGGCCACACCGTGGCCCCGCTCTCGCACTCAGCCCTCGCGCTTGCGCAAGCTCGGGCTTCGTGAGGCCCCTGCGAAGGCATCCCCTCGCCGGCCTCCCTTGGGAAACTGGACGAACATGAAAATAGGCGCGGCTTTGGAATTTAACCTCATCGACTATCCCGGCAAGATAGCCGCCGTGGCCTTCACGCCCGGCTGCAACTACCTGTGCCCCCACTGCCACGCGGCACCGCTGCTGGCCAACGCCAAGGATATAGGCGACGAAGGCTTCTTTGCCTACCTCGACACCGTAAAAGAATGGATCACCGGAGTGGTGATCTGCGGCGGCGAGCCCACTCTCCAGGCCGGGCTCATCCCCTTCATAGAAAAAGTGCGTGCCCGCAACCTGGCCGTAAAGCTGGATACCAACGGCAGCAACCCTAAAGTGCTCGCCCAGCTGCTTGCCGGCGGGCTGGTGGATTACGTGGCCATGGACGTTAAGGGCCCCCGCTTCCTGTGGCCGGCCACCGCCGGCGTGGAAGGCCACGAGACCGCCATGGCCGAGAGCATAAAATTGGTGGCGCAGTTCCCTGTTTACGAATTCCGCACCACCGTAGCCCCCGTGGTGCGCGGCGACGGCGAGATCTCCTTCCTGACCGCGCAGGAAATGGCCGCCGCAGCCCGCTACGTGGCGCAGGTCACCGGCACCGACGCACACAAGTATTACGTGCAGAAGTTCGTGCCCCGCAAGGACGGCCTGCTGGATAAACGGCTGGAGAAATTCCCCGAGACGCCGCCCCAGCTGCTGCAGGAAATACACAAAGAAGTGATGAAACACCTTCCCAATACCCAGGTGAGAGGCTGATATGTCAAAACTCGAAGTGGAAATACAGAAACTTAATCCCGAAGCCAGAGTACCCGCCTACGCCCATGAGGGCGACGCCGGCGTGGACCTGTACTCCGCCATAGACCACGTGCTCCAGCCCGGAGCGCGCGCGCTTATCCCCACCGGAGTAAAGATGGCAATTCCGCACGGCTACGAAGGCCAGGTGCGCCCCAAGAGCGGCCTCGCCCTGAAGCATGGCCTCACCGTGCTCAACACGCCCGGCACCGTGGACGCGCCGTACCGCGGGGAAGTGGGGGTTATCCTCATCAACCTCGACCCCAAGACCACTTACGAAGTTAAGAAGGGGGAGAAAGTGGCCCAGATGGTGTTCAATAAGGTGGAATACGCCGCCTTCAAAGAGACCGCGGAGCTTACCGCCACCACCCGCGGCGCGGGCGGTTTTGGCAGCACCGGCAAGCATTAAAGCGCCCCCGCCAACAAAGAACCCGGCCTTGGCGCCGGGTTTTTTGTTGGCTGGCTGCGGCGTTATAACTTAACGTTATGCATTTGCGCTTAAAATTTGCGAAAATGTAGAGGACGGTACCTCAACTAAGGAGCGCATCAATGCCCCAGAACATCGTTGAAAAGATACTTGTCTCCCATCTTAAAGAAGGCGATTTTGTCAAAGGACAGGAAATCGGCATCCGTATCGACCAGACCCTCACTCAGGACGCCACCGGCACTATGGCCTACCTGCAGTTCGAGGCGATGGGCCTCAAAGAGATAAAGACAGACCTTTCTGTTTCCTACGTCGACCATAACACCGTGCAGGTTGGCTTCGAGAACGCCGACGACCACCGCTACCTGCGCACCGTGGCGGCGCGTTACGGCGTGGTCTTCTCCCGGCCCGGCAACGGCATCTGCCACCAGGTGCACCTGGAGCGCTTCGGCAAGCCGGGCACCACGCTGCTGGGCTCCGACTCCCACACCCCCACCGGCGGCGGCATAGGCCAGATCGCCATAGGCGCAGGCGGCATAGACGTGGCCGTGGCCATGGGCGGCGGGCTGTTCTACACCGCGGCCCCCAAGGTGTATCTGGTCAACCTGACCGGCGAACTGAGGGAATGGGTCACGGCCAAGGATGTAGTCCTGAAGATGCTGGAGCTGCTGACCACGAAAGGCAACGTGGGCGTGATGCTGGAATACGGCGGCAAGGGCGTAAAGACCCTCTCCGTGCCGCAGCGCGCTACCATTGCCAACATGGGCGCCGAGATGGGCGTAACCTGCTCGGTCTTCCCGTCGGACAGCGTCACGAAGAAATTCATGAAGGCCCAGGGCCGCGAGGCGGACTGGAGCGAACTGAAGGCCGACCGCGGCGCCAAGTACGACCGCGTGATAGAGCTGGACCTTTCCTCCATCGAGCTGCTGGCCGCCTGCCCGCACAGCCCCGGCAACATAAAGAAGATAGCCGAGCTGGCCGGGGGGCACGTGGACCAGGTCTGCATCGGTTCCTGCACCAACTCCTCCTACCGCGACATGATGACCGTGGCCGCCATCCTCAAGGGCCACAAGGTAAAGCCCGGCCTCACCCTGGCCATAGCGCCCGGCTCGCGCCAGGTCATGCAGATGCTGGCCCGCAACGGCGGCCTGGCCGACCTGCTGGACGCCGGCGCGCGCATACAGGAGAGCGCCTGCGGCTTCTGCATAGGCAACCACTTCTCGCCCAAGAGCGGCGGCGTAAGCCTGCGCACCTCGAACCGCAACTTCGAGGGCCGCAGCGGCACCGCCGACGCGCAGGTGTACCTGGTTAGCCCCGAAGTGGCGGCCCTCGCGGCCATCACCGGCGAGTTCACCGACCCGCGCAAGAGCGGCATCGCCTACCCCCGCATCAAGGAGCCGTCCTCGTTCAAAGCGGACGACGTGATGTTCGTGAAGCCCTCCCCGGAGCTCCGGAACACCGAGGTGGTCCGCGGCCCCAACATCGGCGAGCCGCCCAAGAACGACAGGATGTCCGAAAAGCTCGACGGCGCCGTGATGATCCACGTGGGGGACAAGATCACCACCGACCACATCATGCCCGCCGGCGCGCGCCTGAAGTACCGCTCCAACGTGCCGAAGTACGCGCAGTACGTCTTCGAGCCCGTGGATTCCACCTTCCACAAACGCTGCCTGGAGAACAAGGCCGCCGGCGGCCATAACGTGATAGTGGCCGGCGAGTCGTACGGCCAGGGTTCCAGCCGCGAGCACGCCGCGATGTGCCCGATGTATCTGGGCGTGAAGGCCGTGGTGGCCAAGTCGTTCGAGCGTATCCACGCCGCCAACCTCATCAACTTCGGCATCGCACCGCTGACGTTCAGGAACGCGGCGGATTACGACGCCATCAAGGCTGGGGATAAACTGACCTGCTCCGACTGGCGCGCGGCTTTCGCCGAGGGCCGGCCGGTGATCCTGAAGAACGGGCGCACCGGCGCGTCCATAGAATGCGTCAGCGCCCTTTCCAGGCGCCAGAAGGCCATCCTCACCGCGGGCGGCCTGCTCAACCAGACCACCGGTAAATAAGGGAGATACGACATGGCTCAAAGAGGCATAAGGGAATACGAAGGCAAGAAGATACTTTTCGACGGGCTGGCGCGGACCATCCCGTCCTTCAGGGGCAAATCGGAAAAGCTGGCGCTGGTAACTCCGGACACCGACCCGAAGAAACTTGTGAAGGACCACCCGTGGCTCCTTAAGGAGAAACTGGTGGCCAAGCCGGACCAGCTGTTCGGCAAGCGCGGCAAGCACGGGCTGCTGTGCCTTAACAAGGACTTCAAGGCCACCTGGGCCTGGATAGGCGAGCGCATGAACAAGACCGTCACGGTAGGCAAGACCACCGGCGAGCTGAACGTCTTCATGATAGAGCCTTTTACGCCGCATTCCGAGGACGCCGAGGAATGCTACGTGGCCATTAAGGCCTCCCGCGACTTCGACACCATCTATCTCTCCAACAAAGGCGGCATCTACGTAGAGGAGAACTGGGAGAAGGTTAAGGAGACGCAGGTCCCGATACTCTCCCGCATAGAGGACATAAAACTGAACATGCCCGAGTTCGGCGAACGCAAAGGGCAGATAGAGGAATTTGTGCGCGCGCTGTACAAAGTGTACGCCGAGGGCCACTTCACCTACCTGGAGATCAACCCCTTCACGTTCCACGGCAACGAGATAGTGCCGCTGGACCTGGTGGCCCGGGTGGACGACACCGCGGCCTTCGAGTGCGCCAAGATCTGGGGCGACCTGGAGTTCCCGTCCTCCTTTGGCCAGCACCTCACCAAGGAAGAAGAATTCATCCGCACCATAGACGAAGGCACGGGCGCCAGCCTCAAGCTCACGATGCTCAATCCCGAAGGCCGCGTGTGGAACATGGTGGCCGGCGGCGGCGCGTCCGTGATCTACGCGGACACCGTCTGCGACCTGGGCTTCTCCAGGGACCTGGCCAACTACGGGGAATATTCCGGCGACCCTTCGGCCGAGGACACCTACCAGTACGCGCGTACCATCCTGGACCTGATGACCCGCAAGAAGGACCCGCGCGGCAAGGTGCTTATCATAGGCGGCGGCATCGCCAACTTCACCGACGTGGCCAAAACCTTCAAGGGCATCATCAAGGCCCTGACCGAGTACAAAGCCAAACTCGTGGAAGGCAAAGTTAAGATCTACGTGCGCCGCGGCGGCCCCAACTACAAAGAAGGGCTGGACAACATGCGAAAACTGGGCGAGACCCTGGGCGTGCCGATAGAAGTGTACGGTCCCGAGACGCATATGACCGCCGTGGTTTCCATGGCGCTCAAGCCGGCGGCGGCTAAAGCCCCGGCCTGCACGCCCGCCAGGGCCGGAGGCAAGAAATAATGAAACCCGAACTTTTCACTAAAGATACCACCGCGATAGTTTACGGCTACCACGTGAACGCCATCCAGCGCATGCTGGACTTCGACTACGCGGCCGGCCGCAAAGTCCCGTCCGTAGCCGCCATCGTTAACCCCGGCAGCGAAGGCGTGCACAAGGTGTTCTTCGGCAAGGGCGAAACCCTGCTGCCGGTCTACAAGAACTTCGAGGCCGCCGCGGCGAAACACCCCAAAGCCGACGTAGTGGTGAACTTCGCCTCCTACCGCTCCGCTTTCGACAGTTCCATGGAAGCCCTGAACCACCCCAACATCCGCACCGTGTGCGTGATCGCCGAGGGCGTGCCGGAGCGCCGCGCGCGTATCCTGGCGGCCACCGCCAAGAAACTGGATAAAATGGTCATCGGGCCGGCCACCGTGGGCGGCATCAAGGCCGGCTGCTTCAAGATAGCCAACACCGCCGGCACCTACGAGAACATCGTTGAATCCAAACTGCACCGCCCCGGCTCCGTGGGCTTCGTGTCCAAGTCGGGCGGCCTGTCCAACGAGTGCTACAACATCATAGCGCGCAACACCGACGGCCTGTACGAGGGTATAGCCATAGGCGGCGACGCCTATCCCGGCTCCACCCTGCTCGAGCACATCCTGCGCTACGAAGCCATCCCGTCGGTGAAGATGATAGTGGCGCTGGGCGAGATAGGCGGCACGGAAGAACTGCGTATAGTGGAAGCGCTCAAAGCCAAAAAGATAAAGAAGCCGCTGGTCATCTGGGTGACCGGCACCTGCTCCAAGATGTTCCCGGCGGGCGTGCAGTTCGGCCACGCGGGCGCCAAGGCGGGCTCGGACCTGGAGACCGCCGATGCCAAGAACGCCGCACTTAAGGCCGCCGGCGCCATAGTACCAGATTCCTTCGACGATTACGGCGTGAAGGTGAACGAGACCTATGAAAAACTGGTGAAGAAGGGGGTCATAAAGCCCGCCGCCGACGTGCCGGCCCCGGCCCTGCCCATGGATTTCGCGCAGGCGCTGAAGGAGGGCAAGATACGCAAGGCCACCACCTTCATCAACACCATCTCCAACGAGAAGAAGGAAGAACTGGAATACCTTAACATCCCGATCTCCAAGGTGCTCGATAGCGGCATGGGCATAGGCGGCGTGATAGGCCTGCTCTGGTTCAAGCGCGACCTGCCGGATTACGGCCGCAAGTTCCTGGAGACCGCGCTGATGCTGACCGCCGACCATGGCCCCGCCGTGAGCGGCGCGCATAACGCCATAGTGGCGGCCCGCGCCGGCAAGGACATTATCTCGAGCCTCGCCTCCGGCCTGCTTACCATAGGGCCGCGTTTCGGCGGCGCCATCGATGGCGCGGCGCAGCATTTCAAGCGCGCCTACGACGCCGGCCTCACGCCCGAGCAGTTCATAAAGGACATGAAAGCCAAGGGGATCAACGTGCCCGGCATCGGCCACAAGGTGAAAAGCCTCACCAACCCGGACATGCGCGTGACCCAGCTGAAGGCCTTCTGCAAGAAGAACTTCAAGCAGACTCCCCTGCTGGACTACGCCCTGGAAGTGGAACAGGTGACCACCAAAAAGAAGGCCAACCTGATCCTCAACGTGGACGGCTGCATAGGCATCTGCTTCGTGGACATGCTCTCGAGCACCGGCTCGTTCACCAAAGACGAGATAGACAACATCGTGAACATGGGCTGCCTCAACGCCCTGTTCGTGGTGGGCCGCAGCATCGGCATTTTCGGGCACATCTTCGACCAGAAGCGCCTGAAGCAGCCGCTGTACCGCACCCCTTACGACGAGATAGCGTACATGACGGACCTGTGAACTAGGAAAACCATTAGGAGACATCATGCCCGAACAGAAGATCTACTGGACCCAGACCGACGAAGCTCCCGCCCTCGCCACGTATTCCCTGCTCCCGATAGTCAGCGCCTTCGCCGAAGGCACCGGGATAGAGCTCGAGACCAGCGACATCTCGCTGGCCGGCCGCATCCTGGCCAACTTCCCTGAAGTCCTGACCGCCGACCAGCGCATCCCCGACTGCCTCGCGCAGCTCGGCGCGCTGACGCTTAAGCCCGAGGCCAATATCATCAAGCTGCCCAATATCAGCGCCTCCGTGCCCCAGCTCAAGGCGGCCCTCAAGGAATTGCAGGGCCAGGGCTATAAGCTGCCCGATTACCCGGAGAACCCGCGGACCGACGCCGAGAGAACGCTCAAAGAGCGCTTCTCCAAGGTGCTCGGCTCCGCCGTTAACCCAGTGCTGCGCGAAGGCAACTCCGACCGCCGCGCGCCGCTCTCCGTTAAGAATTACGCCCGCAAGCACCCGCATAAGCTGGCCCCGTGGAGCAAAGACAGCAAGGGACACGTGGTCCACATGGCCGGCGGCGACTTCTACGGCAACGAGAAGTCCGTCTGCCTGGCCAAGCCGGGCGAGCTGCGCATAGAGTTCGTCTCCGCCGAGGGGAAAACCACCCCGCTCAAGACCGTGAAAGGCGCGGCCGGCGAGATAGTGGACGGCACCTTCATGAGCGTCAAGGCGCTGCGCAAGTTCTATGCCGACCAGATCGAGGCCGCTAAAAAAGAAGATCTGCTGCTCAGCGTGCACTTGAAGGCCACCATGATGAAGGTGTCCGACCCGGTGCTCTTCGGCCACGCGGTCTACAGTTTCTTCAAGGACGTTTTCGATAAACACGCCGAAACCTTCAAGGCCCTCGGAGTGAATCCCAACCTGGGCCTGGGCGACCTGTATAAGAAGCTCGAGGCCCTGCCCGCCGACAAGAAGGCCGGGATAGAGGCCGACATAAAAGCCGAATACGCCAAGCGCCCCGCGCTGGCCATGGTTAATTCCGACAAGGGCATCACCAACCTGCACGTTTCCAGCGACGTCATCATCGACGCTTCCATGCCGGTGGTGGTGCGCGACGGCGGCAAGATGTGGAATGCCGCGGGCAAGCTGCAGGCGACCAAGGCGCTCATCCCGGACCGCTGCTACGCCGGCGTGTACAAGGCCATGCTCGACGATTGCCGTGCTCACGGCGCCTTCGACCCGGTCACCATGGGTTCGGTGCCCAATGTGGGCCTGATGGCGCAAAAGGCCGAGGAGTACGGCTCCCATCCCACCACCTTCGAACTCCCGGCCGACGGCACGGTGCGCGTGACCGGCCCGGACGGGGTGCTGATGGAGCACAAAGTGGAGAAGGGCGATATCTGGCGCATGAGCCGCGTGAAGGATATCCCTGTGCAGGACTGGGTGAAGCTAGCCGTGCGGCGCGGCCGCGCTACCGGAGCGCACGTGGTTTTCTGGCTGGATAAGAACCGTTCGCACGACGCGCAGGTAATAACCAAGGTGGAGAAATACCTGAAGGGCCACGACACCGCGGGCCTCACAATAAAGATCCTGCCCCCGGTGGAAGCTCTGCGCTATTCCAACGAACGCATCCGCAAGGGCCTGGACACCATTTCGGTGACCGGCAATGTGCTGCGCGACTACCTCACCGACCTCTACCCGATCCTCGAGGTGGGCACCAGCGCCAAGATGCTCTCCGTAGTGCCGCTGCTCGCCGGCGGCGGCCTGTTCGAGACCGGCGCCGGCGGCTCGGCCCCCAAGCACGTGCAGCAGTTCGAGCAGGAAGGCTACCTGCGCTGGGATTCGCTCGGCGAGTTCTCGGCGCTGGGCGCTTCCCTGGAGCACCTGGGCAACATGTTCGGCAACAAGAAGGCGCTGGTGCTGGCCGAGACGCTCGACGCCGCCATCTCCAAATTCCTGGACAACAACAAATCCCCGGCCCGCAAGGTGGGCGAGATCGACAACCGCGGCAGCCATTTCTACCTGGCCCTGTACTGGGCGCAGGCGCTGGCGGCGCAGGATAAGGACGCGGAGCTGAAGGCGAGGTTCGGCGCCGCCGCCGCGCAGCTCGAGGCCGGTGAGGCTAAGATCAACGCCGAACTGCTGGCCGCGCAGGGCCGTCCCGTGGACCTGGGCGGCTACTACCACCCGGCCCCCGGCAAAGCCGGGCGGGCCATGCGCCCGAGCGCCACGCTCAACGGCATAGTGGACGCGCTGCTCCGCAAGAGCGAAGTTGTGCTGTAGGTCAGAATTCAATTAAGACAGCCGGGAGACCGGCTGTCTTATTTTGTGCCGCTTGGCGGCGAGTGTGCTTTATTATTCAGGCGGGGGTGTCCTATGGTTTTGCTGGATATGAGGACTATGATCCTCGGGCAGTTCCTGAGCAGCGCCGTCTGCGCGGCCGGCAGGCCCTTCGCAGCGGTCATAATGGACCTCACTATTTCCGGGGGTATGGGCGGGGCTGAGGCCGTGAAAAAGCTGAAGGAGCTTGACCCCTCCGCGAAGGCGATAGTCTCAAGCGGTTACGCCGACGCCCCCATTATGGCGGACTACGGCGCGCACGGCTTTTTGGGGATGCTGTCCAAACCCTACCAGTTGGAAGACCTTGCTGCGATCATGGGTAAAGTGCTGGGATAAGTATATGACAACGCTGCGAGCGCTTACAGAAAAAATAATAGCCTTCCGCGACGCGCGCAACTGGCGCCAGTTCCATAACCCAAAGGACGTGGCCATTTCGCTGGCGCTGGAGGCCGCGGAACTGCTGGAGCACTTCCAGTGGAAGAACCCGGAAGAGATAGCCCGCCACGTGAAGGCGAAAAAAGCGGACATCTCGGACGAACTGGCCGACGTGCTGTACTGGGTGCTGCTGCTGGCCCACGACCTGGAGATAGACCTGGGCCGCGCCGTGGCGCGCAAACTCAGGAAAAACGCGAAAAAGTACCCGGTGAAGAAAGCCCGCGGCAGGCATACCAAGTACGACAAGCTCTGATGAGCGCAAAAAGCCCCGGGGACCTCCCCGGGGCTTTTTTTATTTCCAGCCGGCATTATTTCTCAAGCATGAACGGGTAGCGGTAGTCGTGCGGGGGGGTGAAGTTCTCCTTGACCGCGCGCGGCGAGGTCCAGCGCATCATGTTGATGATGGAGCCGGCCTTGTCGTTGGTGCCGCTGGCGCGGGCGCCGCCGAAAGGCTGCTGGCCCACCACGGCCCCTGTGGGTTTGTCGTTGATATAGAAGTTTCCCGCGGCGTTGCGCAGCGCGTCCTCGGCCTTCAGCACCGCGGCGCGGTCCTGCGCGAAGATGGCGCCCGTGAGCGCGTACGGGGAGGTCTCGTCGCAGAGTTTGAGCGTCTCGTCGAACTTGCCGTCCTCGTAAACGTACACCGTCATCACCGGTCCGAAGATCTCCTCTTCCATCGTTTTGAACTTCGGGTTGGTGGTCTCTATGAGCGTGGGCTGGACGAAGTAGCCCTCAGAGTCGTCGCAGCCGCCGCCGGCGAGTATTTTGGCGTCGGGGGCGTTCTTCGCGAAGTCTATGTATTCCTTTATGGTGGTGAACGCGCCCTTGTCTATGACGGCGTTGAAGAAGTTGGTGAAGTCCTCCGCCGGGCCCATCTTGATCCCTTTTATCTGCGAGACCAGGTCGTCCTTTATGGCGTTCCAGACCGAGCGCGGGATGTAGGAGCGGCTGGCCGCCGAGCATTTCTGGCCCTGGTACTCGTAGGCGCCGCGCACCATGGCGCACTTGAGCGCCTCGGGGTCGCAGCTCTCGTGGGCGAAGATGAAATCCTTGCCGCCGGTCTCGCCCACCACGCGCGGGTAGCCGCGGTACTTGCTGAAGTTGCCGGTGATGGTGGACCACATGCCGTTAAAGACCGCCGTTGAGCCGGTGAAGTGCAGGCCCATCAGGTCGCGGCTGTTTATGACGGGGTTGCCAACTTCGCCGCCGGACCCCGGCAGCATGTTGATGGCGCCCGCGGGCAGGCCGGCCGCCTGCCACAACTTCATCAGGTAATAGCCGGAGTAGACGGCGCTGGAGGCCGGCTTCCAGATGACGGTATTCCCCATTATGGCCGGCGCGGTGGGCAGGTTGCCGGCTATGGAGGTGAAGTTGAACGGCGTCACCGCGAAGACAAAACCCTCCAGCGGCCGGTAGTCCACGTAGTTCCAGCTGCCGGAAGGGGACAGCGGTTGCTGGTTGTGGATTTGCTCTGCGAACCAGGTATTGAAGCGGTAGAAGTCCACCAGTTCGCAGGCGGAGTCTATTTCGGCCTGGTAGGGGTTCTTGCTCTGGCCCAGCATGGTGGCGGCGTTGAGGGTTTGCCGCCAGGTGGTGGCCAGCAGCTCTCCGGCTTTAAGGAAGATGGCGGCGCGGGCGTGCCAGGGCATGCGGCCCCAGGTCTGGCGGGCGTCAGCTGCGGCTTTAACTGCCATCTCCACTTCTTTAGGGCCGGCCTTATGGAAGCGGCCTATCACCTTCTTGTTCTTGTGCGGGATAACGATGTCGGCGGTGCGGCCGGTGCGCACTTCCTTGCCGCCTATCAGCAGCGGTATATCTATCACCTGGCCGCGCAGTTCGGCGATCTTTCCCTTGAGTTCGGCGCGTTCCCGGCTGCCTGGGGCGTAGTTGAGGATGGGTTCGTTCACCGGCTCGGGGATCTGGAAGATGGTGTTAAGGGTATTCATGCGGCCTCCTGTTAACCGTTTTAACTATGGTAACAATCGGCGCAACATTAGTATAATTCATAGTGTTAATGGCAACTATGAGAAAAAGTAATGCTGCGCCGCGCCTGCCGCTGGACTTGTACCAGCTGCGGGCCTTTTTCACGGTGGCGCAGACCCTGAATTTCACCGAAGCCGCCCGGCGCCTCTGCGTTACCCAGCCGGCGGTCAGCCACGCCGTGAAGAAGCTGCAGCGCTCGGCCGGGGACGAACTCCTCAAAAAGACCGTCCGCGGCCTGGAGCTGACCGAGGCCGGGCGGATCCTCTACAAGGCCTGCGAGGCGGTGTTCTACGAACTGGAGAAGGCCCAGGAGCAGCTGGCCGCGCGCGGCGGCGGAGCCGGCACCATCAGGCTGGGGGCCACGGTGGAGTTCGGGACCACCTTGCTGGTAAAATACCTTAAGGGCTTCATAAGCGCCAATCCCGGGGTGCATGTGGATTTCCTCTTCAGCCATGACCTGCTCAAGCCCCTGCTCAACGACGAGGTGGACATGGCCATAGACTGCCGCGAGCACAGGCTGGAGGGCATAGACCGCCGCCCGCTGTTCCGCGAAGAGTACGCGGTCATAGCGTCCCCGGAGTTTATCCGCCGGAAAGGTTTGAAGTCTCCGAAAGACCTGGAGCGCTGCCCGGTGCTGTCGCTCGATAAGGGGGGGCTGTGGTGGGGGAACTTCCTCAACGCCCTGCCCGCGGCCGAGAGCCCCGAATTCCGCGATATAACCCAGATGACGCATATCCGCGCCGTTATAAACGCGGCCATGGAAGGCATAGGCGCGGGTTTTGTGCCGCGCTACTGCGTACTGAAAGAACTGAAGAGCGGCGCGCTGCGCGACGTCTTTCCGCGCCTTAAGCTGCTGGAGGATTATTTCTATCTTTACCAGAAGACCGGCAAGGCCGGCCTGGCCCGCCACAAGGCGCTGGCCGAGTATCTTTTGCATATAAAGTCCACGCAGTTGTCGAAGGCTTAAATAAAGGAGAATCATGAAGGGCGTAAATATCATGGCCACACTGAGTGCCGCGCTGGCGGCCCTGTTGCTGGCCGGCTGCGCGAAGATTGAACCGAAGAGCGTGGTGCGCCTGGCTACCACCACCAGCGTGCGCGATACCGGCCTGCTGGATACGCTTAACGAGTCTTTTCAGAAGGACGGCAAGTACACTCTCCAGGCCATCGCTGTTGGTTCCGGCCAGGCCATGCAGCTGGGGCGTACCGGCGAGGCCGATATCCTTTGGGTGCACAGCCCGGACGACGAGAAGCGGTTCGTGGAAGAGGGATACGGGGTGGAGCGCACGACCTTCCTGCATAACGATTTCGTGATACTGGGCCCGGCCGCCGACCCGGCCAAGGTGAAAGGCTCGAAGAAAGCGGCGGACGCTTTCAGGAAGATAGCCGCCGCCAGGGCCCTGTTCGTGTCGCGCGCAGACCGGAGCGGCACCAACAAGAGAGAGCTCAAGATCTGGGGCGCCGCCAAGGTTAAGCCGGCCGGGGAATATTATCTTGAGGCCGGGCAGGGCATGGCCGGCACGCTTTCCATAGCCGAGGAGAAGAAGGCCTATGTGCTGGCCGACCGTTCCACTTACCTGTCCATGGCGAAAAGCCTTTCCCTGGTGATAGTCGGCGAGGGAGACGACGCGCTGATCAACCGCTACAGCCTGATACTCGTGAACCCGGCCAAATTCCCCAAGGTGAACGCCGCCGGTGCCCGGGCCTATTTCGACTTCGTGCTCTCCAAACCGGCCAAGGAAATAATAGAGAAGTTCGGAGTGGAGAAATACGGGCGTCAATTGTTCTTCTACGACTACGCAGTGAAATAATAAGGAACGATGGAGTTCATCCTGGAAGGTTTCCGCAAAGCCCTGCACATAATCCTGTCGGGCAACCCGGAGGTGCTCTCGATAGCGCGCCTGTCCTTGATCGTGTCGCTCGCGGCCACGGCGGGGGCGGTGCTGGCCGGGGTGCCGCTCGGCAGCTGGATAGCCGTAAAGAAATTCCCTCTCAAGAAGCTGCTCATCGCGCTGGTGAATACCGGCATGGGCCTGCCGCCGGTGGTGGCGGGCCTGGTGGTAATGCTTTTCCTCGCCCGCAGCGGGCCGCTCGGTTTTCTGAGCTGGCTCTACACGCCCAAGGGTATGATCATGGCGCAGTTAATCATAGCGCTGCCCATCATCACCGCGCTCTCCATCTCCGCCATGCAGAACGTGGACCCCAAGTTCTACAACCAGATCCTGGCCCTCGGCGCCAGCGACCGGCAGGCCATCTGGGTCTGCCTCAAGGAGATCCGACTTACCGTAGTGGCCGCCGTTATAGCCGGTTTCGGCCGGCTAGTGGCCGAAGTGGGCGCCGTGATGATAGTGGGCGGCAATATCCGCTACCAGACCCGTATGCTGACCACGGCCACCGTGATGGAAACGCAGATGGGAAATTTCGACATGGCCATAGCCATAGGCCTGGTGCTGCTTACTCTGGGCTTCGCGGTGAACCTCGCGCTCACCATCATACAGCAGAACAAGGTGCTGACGCGATGATAAAGCTTTCCGGCCTGCGTGTCGCCTTCGATTCCGGCTTCAAGCTGGAGGTGGAGTCGCTCAAGGTCCGCGAGGGCGAGGTGTTAGCCATAATAGGCCCCAACGGGGCCGGCAAGACCACCCTGCTAAACGCCATGGGTATGCTGAACGAGCCCTCCGCCGGCACGCTCGAGATCATGGGGCGCGACGCCCTGGCCGCTGCGAACAAGCTGTCGCTGCGCCGGGCCATGTCCGCGGTATTTTCCCAGCCGTACCTTACCAACGATACCGTTTTCAATAACGTGGCCCTGCCGCTGAAGCTGCGCGGCCTGAGCGACGGCGCGGCGGTGGGCGAAGTGCTGGAACTTTTCCGGATAGCGCACCTTAAGGAACGCAACGCCAAAACCCTGTCGCAGGGCGAGAGCAACAGGACGGCGCTGGCGCGAGCCTTCGTGACGCGGCCCAAGCTGCTGCTGCTCGACGAGCCTTTCGGCGCGCTGGACGAGCGGGTTAAAGAATCCATTACCCGCGACCTGCGCCGGGTCATAAAGAGCTCGGGCGCCGCAGTGGTGCTGGTGACGCAGGACCAGGAGGGGGCGCTGACCCTGGCCGATACGCTCGCGGTGCTGGTGAACGGCCGCATAGCTCAGCAGGGCGAACCGCAGGAGATCTTCTCCCGGCCGGCCTCCAGGGAAGTGGCCGATTTTGTGGGCGTAGAGACCATCCTGCCGGGGCGCGTGAGCGCCAATAACGAGAACCTCTGTTCGGTGGAGGCCTGCGGCAGGACGCTCATGGCCGTTTCCTCCTGCCAGGCCGGCGACAGCGTCTTCTTCTGCCTGCGGCCGGAGGATATCAGCGTTTCTCTTTCCGCCGACGCCGGCGGGCGGCGCAATAATTTCAAGGCGAAGGTGGTTTCCGTGGCCCCGTGGGGGCTGGAGTATAAAGTGGAACTGGACTGCGGCTTTGCCGCGCAGGCCGCGGTGACCAAGCAACTGGTGGACGGGTTGAGCCTGAAACCGGGGGCTGAAGTTTACGCCTCGTTCAAGGCCGTGGCCGCGCACCTGATAAAGAGGAACCTATGATAACTTTCGAAGAAGCGATTGGGACTGTGATTAAGGGCGCGAAGCCCCTGTCTCCCGTACGGGTCCGTATCGAAGACGCCGTGGGCCGGGCGCTGGCCGAGGACGTGCGTTCGGCGCTCGCCATGCCGCCTTTTAATAAGTCCGCCGTGGACGGCTACGCCGTGCGCGCCGCGGACGTGAAACCGGGTCGCGGCTTCAAATGCCTTGGCCTGATACAGGCCGGAGAAAGTTTCCGGCGCAGGCTGGGCTCGGGGGAATGCGTGAAGATAATGACCGGCTCGCCGGTGCCCGCCGGCGCCGACGCGGTGATAATGGTGGAATTCTCCTCGGAGAGCGGCGGCCTGGTCTGGTTCTCGCGGGGAGTTGGCAAAGAGGACAACATCGCCCTGCGCGGCGAGGATATTAAAAATGGGCGGTTGATAATGCGCCGCGGCACCGTGATAGGCGTGCAACACGTAGCGGCGCTGGCCGCCGCCGGCCGCGGCGCGGTAAAGTGCGGGGCGCTGCCCCGCGTGTCTTTGGTGAATACCGGCGGAGAAATAGTGCCGCCCGGCGCCAAGCTCGGCAAGAACCGCATCTACAACAGCAACGGCCCCATGCTCGCGGCTCTTCTGAGAACGGACAGTGTGGGCGCGGCGCCGGTAATAGTCCGCGACGAGCCCCGAAAGTTGAAGGCCGCGCTCGCCAAAGCCCTGAAGGCGGATATCGCGCTTATTTCAGGCGGCGTCTCCATGGGCGACTATGACCTGGTGCCCGGCATACTTAAGGAGCTGGGGGTAAAAAAACTTTTCCATACCGTGCGCGTGCGTCCCGGCAAGCCCATGTTCTTCGGCGTGAAGGGCCGCACGCTGGTATTCGGCATTCCCGGCAACCCGGTGGCCAATTTCATGGCCTACTTGGCCTATATCCGGCCGGCCATCCGCAAGATGGCGGGCCGCCCGGATTTCGCCCCGGTCTTTCTGGATGGCGTTTGCGAGGCCAAATTCGAGCCGCGCACCCCGCGCCGCGCCATGGTGCTGTCCACGGTTGGAGCGGACGTCCGCTTTTCCCTGAAGGAAGTGTCCAATAACGGCTCGGCCGACATCCTGGCCCTGGCCGCGGCCGGCGGCTTTACCATGATAAAAGAGAACGGCGCGGTAAAGAAAGGCGGCCGGGCGAAATTCATTTCATGGCTGTAGATTATCTAAGGCTGTCGCTTACCGACAGGTGCAACCTCAACTGCGTCTACTGCACGCCGCGGGAGAAGAGCGGCTATTTAAAGCACGAGGACCTGCTGCGCCACGAGGAACTGGCGCGCGCGGCCGCGGCTTTCGTGCGGGCGGGCGTAAAAAAGATCCGCCTGACCGGCGGGGAGCCGCTCCTGCGCAAGAATGTGGTCGGGCTGGTAAAGATGCTAAAGGCCATTCCGGGCCTGAAAGAACTGGCTCTCACCACCAACGGCCTGCTGCTCGCGGACTTGGCCGGACCGCTGCGCGAGGCCGGGCTGGACAGGGTGAACGTCAGCCTGGACACGCTCAAGAAAGACGTTTTCAGGAAAATAACGGGGGGGGCCGGGCTGGACAAGGTGCGGTCGGGCATAGCCGCCGCCCTGTCCGCGGGCTTTGCCGAGGTGAAGTTGAACGTGGTGCTGATGAAAGGCGTGAACGACGCCGAGGCGGCGGCTTTCGCCAGGCTTTCACTCAAGCTGCCGCTGAACGTGCGCTTCATAGAATTCTACCCGACCAACGAAAGGTCTTCCCGCCTGAAAGGCGCGCTGGTGACCACCGCCGATACCAAGCGGCGCATAGAAGAAGAACTGGGGCCGCTGCAGCGGGTGCCGGCCTCGGCCGCCGACGGCCCGGCCAGCGTCTATAAACTGCGCGGCGCGGACGGCAAAATAGGCTTCATAAGCGGCCGCAGCGATTATTTCTGTGGCGCCTGCAACCGGGTGCGCATGGACTGCACCGGCCGGATCTACCCGTGCCTGTTCTCGCCGGCCACGCACAGCCTGCGAGACCTGCTGCGCGCGGCAGCCCCGGACGCCGCGCTGGACGACTGCCTGCAGAAGGCCTTTTTAGTAAAATCTAGGTATAAGAAAGATTCGCCTACCGCCGGCAATATAGAGATGAGCAGCCTGGGCGGTTAAGGACCCTATGATAGACGTCGGGAATAAGAAAGACACAAAGCGGACGGCCAGGGCGCAGGCGTACATAAAGCTGAATCCGGAGATAGTCGCCCTGATCAAGGCCGGCAAACTTCCCAAAGGCAATGTGCTGGAAGCCGCCCGGTTCGCCGGCATCCTAGCCGCCAAGAACACCGCCGGCCTCATCCCGCTCTGTCACAATCTCCCGCTTAATTTTGTGGGCGTTGAATTCAAAGTGGAAAAGGCGGGAATCCTTATAACCACCGAGGCACGCTGTACCGGCAAGACCGGCGTGGAAATGGAGGCCCTGGTAGCCGCCTCCGCCGCGGCCCTCACCATTTACGATATGTGCAAGATGTTCTCGCAGGACCTGGAGATAGGGGAGATCTTCCTGCTAGAGAAGCTGGGCGGCAAGAGCGGGCATTACAAGAGGTAGGCTCCTTAGTTATATGGTCCAGGAAAATATAAAGAAAGCGCAGACGATAAAAGGTCCCGGTTTCGCCGCTTTTATAGACCTGCACGACTCCACTTACGCTTGGGACCAGAACGCCGATACCGCCTCCGAAATGATACGGGAACTCTACGGCGTGGTGGCGGCCACGGCCGATGAACACGGCGGCCAGGTGGGGAATTTTACCGGGGACGGCTTTCTGCTGCTTTTTACCAGCGTTGAGAGCAGCATTCTGTGCCTCAGCCGGATAGTGCGGGATTGGGAAAAGACGCGCGAAAAATACATTGAAAAATATTCTGTCAGCGGCGTCCCCGTGCCGGACGGCCACTTCCTGGCCCTGCGCACCGGTATTTCTTTCGGCAATTTCGGCCCGCTGGAGATAAAGGACACGGTCCACTACTCTGGCTCCGGCATAAATAAGGCCCAGCGTTGCGAGGCCGCGTCGAAGGATTACTTCCGGCGGGAGACCATAGGCCCGCTGAGTTCGCCAAATTATATTTTCATAGACAGCAGCGCGGAAAACCTTATCCAGGTCCGGAGCGATTTTTCCATTTCGGAACAGCTGCCGGCGCGGTTCAAGGGGTATTTTCAGCCCCAGACGCCGGGGGACAAGCCGGAGCTCGAAGCCAGGAAGCAGTTCATTTACGCGGTCTGGCCCCGGAAAAAGGCCGGTTCCGAGGGGAAATCCGTTGCGGAGCTGGAAAAGCTGGCCCTCGCCCAGGCGAAGTCCGATATCGGCGACAGGCTTATCCTGGCGGCCCAGACGGTCAGATCCGCCAAGATGCTGCACGAATTGTCGCAGTCGGCCATGGGCAAGAACCGCAAAAAACTGCTTGAAGAAGCGGTAAAAGCCTATAAAGACGCCATGGGAGCTTATACCCTTGAGTCGTCGCCGGCGGAGTATGCCCATGCGCAGAGCAATCTCGGTAACGCGCTGCATGCCCAGGCGACCACTCTTGCCGGGGAAGAAAGAAATCAAAAACTGGAGCAGGCGGTAATAGCGCAGAAGGAAGCTTTGAAAGTCTATACCGCCGCTTCGGCCCCCGACGACTATGCCCGCGCGCAGAACGACCTTGGAAGAACGTTCCGTTTTCAGGCCAACGTCCTGGCGGGCGAAGACAAAAAGAAAAAACTCGCGGACGCTTTGCTGGCGCTTAAAGAGGCCTTGCGGATCTGGACGTTCTCCCGGACCCCGCTGGATCACGCCTCGGCGCAGTGCAATCTTGGCGTGGTATTGGAAAACCAGGCCGCGCTGCTTGCCGGCGAAGAAAAAAGACGAAAACTCGACGCCGCCGTCGTGGCGTACAGGGAATCCCTGCGGGTCAGGACCTTCGACGCGACCCCCGAAGATTATGCCCTCACGCAAACGCGCCTTGGCTCGGCTTTGAAGAGCCAGGCGGGGCTCCATTCCGGAAAAGACAGGTCGCAAAGACTTGAGGAAGCTATAGCGGCGCACAAGCAGGCCCTGCGGGTCTATACGTACGACTCTTTCCCGTATGAGTACGCCGGAGCGCAGAACAATCTCGGCAACGCGCTCTGGACCCAGGCGGCGGCCCTTGCCGGAGAGGAAAGACGCCGAAAGCTCGGCGAGGCGGTCGCGGCATATAAAGAGGCCCTCCGGGTGGACACTTTCGAGACGGCTCCTTCCCATTATGCGATCAGGCATAACAATCTTGCCACCGCGATGAAGGATCAGGCCGTTTTTTTCACGGGCGAAGAGAGGAGCCGTGCATATGATGAAGCGATAACCGCCTACTCTAAAGCTCTGCAGATCTTTACTTTTGCTTCGTCCCCCGGCCACTACGCGAGCATTCAGCACAATGTCGGTACTATGCTGCGGCAGTACGCGCTGTGCTTGACCGGGGAAGCGAAGGAGCGAAAGTTGGCGCAGGCCGTTGCCGCGTTCGGGGAGGCCCTGCGCGTGCTCGATATTCGCTCATTCCCGGACTATTACGCGAAAAGCAGGCAAAATCTCGGCACTACGTTAAGGGATATGGCGCAATCGCTGACCGGAGCGGAGAGAGAACAGAAGTTGAACGACGCGGTAGCCGCGTATGCGGAGGCCCTGCGCGTTTTTACCTTTGAGTCGGCGCCCCACGAGTATGCCGATGCCCAAGGCGAGCTGGCGGCCGCCTTGGCCATGCAGGCGGAGGCCCTGCCGGAGAACGAAAAAAAGGAAAAGCTCCTAATGGCCGCGTCGAGTTATGCCGCGGCAATGAGGATTTACACTGAAGCCGATTATCCGGACCGCTACGGCGAGCTAAAAAAGAAAGCCGAGGGGTTAACGGGCCCGTCCTCGCCGGGGCTCCCTCCAGGATAGACATGGGCAAGATCTATTCCATAAACCACAGCGCCGCCAAGGGCGTGCCTAAAGAGAACGTCCCCAAAGCCGTGCTCGTGAAAGGCTTCGGTATAGCCGGGGACGCGCATGCCGGCACGGATATCCGCCAGGTGAGTTTGCTGGACATGGAAAGCGTGCGCGGCCAGATAGCCGACGCCAGGACCAAGAACGCTTCGGTGGAGATCCGCCCCGGGATTTACGCGGAGAACATCACTACTGAAGGCGTAAACCTCGCCGCGCTGAAAATAGGCGACCGCCTGCGAATAGGCAAGACCGCCGTGCTGCGCATCTCCAAGATAGGAAAGGAATGCCACAGCCGCTGCGCCATCTACCACCAGGTAGGGGACTGCATAATGCCCCGAAAAGGCATTTTCGCCGAAGTAGAGGAAGGCGGCGAGATCGCCGTAGGAGACTCAATTGGCCTTTATTGAAATAGCCGTACTTACCTCGAGCGACCGCTGCTCCCGCGGCGAAGCCGAGGACGTGAGCGGGCGCCTGGTGGGCGAAATGGTGAAGGCCATAGGCGGCCGCGTGGCCGCCTACGACATAACGCCCGACGAGATCCCCGCCATAAAAGAAAAATTGATCCATTACTGCGACTCGCTAAAGGTGAACGTGGTCATTACCACCGGCGGCACCGGCTTCAGCGGCCGGGACGTTACGCCCGAAGCCACCGCCCAGGTCCTGGAGAAAAATATCCCCGGTTTGTCGGAACTGATGCGGGCCGAAGGCCTGAAAAAGACCAAAAAGGCCGTCCTTTCCCGCGGGATCTCCGGGATCCGCAAGAACACCATCATCCTCAACCTGCCAGGCAGCCCCAAGGCCGTAAAGGAATCCCTGGAAGCCGTGCTGGACCTTATCCCGCACGCGCTGGAGATGCTCCGCGGCGGCGGCCACTGAAGCTCCCGGGCTGAGGGTAAAAGAAAAGTGCCGGGTTTTGCCCGGCACTTTCTTTTTAAGGATAGGCGTCAGCGCCCGCCGGACATGGCGGCGCCCACTACGCCGGCGGTCTTGGGATTCTTTGACAGGGCGCCGATCACGGAAGGATTTGTAAGGACGCCCAGCAGTTCAGGGTTGGTCTTTATGATGTCGGTTATGGCCGCCGGGTCGGACAACAGCGCTTTGCCGCCCGGTGTGTCCAGCAGCGCGGACGCCAGTTTGCTGGCCGCCAGTTCGCTCACCAGCGCGGAATTGTTGAGTCCGCGCTGTACCGGGGACTTGGACATGAACTCACTCAGGTTTTTCGGGTTCTTCATATAGGCGGCCAGTGAGGCCTTGTTGGCGGTGGCGTTCTTCACCGTGTCCCGGGACATGAAGCCTTTAACCACGTAATCGTTGTTGAAGACCGCCGATAGCGCTTTGGGATTGCCCAGCAGTTTGTCGGCGAGCTTGGTGAGCGCCCCATAGGCCAGGCCGAGGTCGCGGGATTTTTTAGCGTCGGCAGATGATTCCTTGGCGGCCGGTTGCGCGTCGGCCGGGGCCCTCTCCTGCGCCTTGGGTTCGCCCCAGCTGAGCGACGGGTCCGCCTGGCGTTCGTCCCCGGGCAGGTCGAACGAAGTTTCCGCGGGCGCGGCGGCGGGGGTGGCCGCGGCGGACGAAAAGGGGGCCGGCTCCGCGGAAGAAGCGGCCGCGGTTGGCGCGGCTGGCGTGGCAGCCGGGCCGCGCGGTCCGAGCATCAGCTTTACCGCCAGGGCTCCCGCGGCCATGCAGACCGGTACTATCAGCAGCCAGAGCAGCCAGTTGTTCCCTTCTTTTTCTTCTTCCATAATCGCGCGGACTTCCAGGCTACAAAGATTCTATCAAAAGGACCGGCGCTTGGCGCGGCCGGGTAAAAATCGTAAAATACATTTACGGTTGGCCGCGCGGTGCGGCGGAGGAAAAATGAAACCTACCACCCTTTTGATGATCCTGGCGGCCCTGCCCGCTTCGCTGCGCGCGCAGGCGCCGGCGCTGGCGCAGCTTGGCGGCGCGGCCGGCGAGCGCGCCGTAGAGTTCGTCCAGCCCGCGGTGCCCGGCCCCGTGGATGCGGTCCGCAACACGCAGGTGCTGCTGGACCCGCGCACCGGCAAGACTTTCGTGGCTATCCCGGCGGGCGGCGGTTTTATTATCGCCTCTAACGGACAATTCGTGGCGGCCGCGTTCACCGGTTCCGGCTATGCGCTGCCGTCCGGCCAGTACTTCCCGGTGGTAGGCAAAAGCCGCGCCAAAGAGGACGGCCTCACCGGAAAGTGGACGGGCTGGGGAGAGTGGACCTACCAGGGTTCCGGCGCGCATTGCGACGTGATGTGGCTGGCTTTCGACGACCGGAAGGATTATCTGGAGCGCAAGGGCGGCTACTTCGACTGCGGGTTTGTGGGCCTCGCCAGCGAACCGGCCAAGTTCACCAAGAAGGGTACTCAGCTGCTGGATGTGGACGGCAACCCGGCGGGCTCCTACGAGGGCAACGTCATTAAACTCAACGAGGCCTACAGCGAGACCGTGGACATCGCTACCACCATAACCGTGAGCGGCCTGCACTTCGACTATTCCGAGATCTGGACGCAGAAAGGCGGCAGGGAGATCTACGTGATAACCGGCCGCATGTTCACCGGCGGCAAGTAAACTTCGCTCGGCGAAATAAAAAACCCGGGGAGCGTCCCCGGGTTTTTTTATCGGAAGGAACGGCTTAGAGAGGCAGCCAGGCGAAGGGCTTGTCCACGCTGCCTTCGCCGCGGGCTACCAGCACTCCGGCCGCGTTGAAAAGCCAGGCGCGCATGGTGTCGTCGTAGACGTAGCTCTGGATGACGAACGCGGTGCGGCCGTTGACGTTCATTTTGAAAGCTTCCGAGGTGTTGCCGGGGCCCTGCGGCAGGTTGGCCAGTTCGTTGTCCAGCTGGCGGCGGGCGCCGGGGGGGAGTTCCTTCAGGTTCGCGTAATTGGTAAGGCCGCCGGCCTCTACTTCCCGCTCGAAGGCGGCTTTGGCGGCGTCGGTCCAGCTAAGGGCGGGCTGCGCTTTTACTTCGGCGGGCGCGGGGGCGGCCACGGGGGCGGCGGCGCCAAGCTGGGCGGCGGCGTCGCCGGCCAGGGCCGGGGCGGACAGGCCGGAGATCAGGACCAGGTTCATGACTATCTTTATCATAGGGCTCCTTAGTGGAAAACCGATTCTAAAACGGCTCCCCCAAGTTTATAAAAAGGTCCGCGCGCAGGAATAAGGCTTTGTGCCCAATTTTTAGACAGGATTTAGGCCCAGGCCCCGCTGGGCCTTAAGTACCTCCCGGCCCGGTCTTAAAAATGTAAAATTCCTTTATCTTTAATGCAGTCCTTATATACGGAGGCGACATGAAAGGCTGGACCGGCTATATCCTGCGGGTGAACCTCACCGACAAGACCTGGAAAAAAGAATCTTTCACCGAAGAATTCGCCAAGAAATGGGTAGGCGGGCGCGGTTTCGCCGCCAAAATACTTTTCGACGAGCTTAAGCCCGGCATAGACCCGCTGGGCCCGGAGAACAAACTGGTGGTGGCGCTCGGCCCCATAGCCGGCATCCCGGCCCCGAACACCGGCAAGGTGGTGGTGGCCGCCAAGAGCCCGCTCACCGGTTTCTACGGCGACGGCAACCTGGGTTCCAATGTCTCCAGCCAACTGCGCAAGGCCGGCTATGACGCCATGATAATAGAGGGCAAGGCCGACAAGCCGGTCTACCTCAATATAGAGGACGATAAGGTGGAGTTCCTGGACGCCGCCGAGATGTGGGGCAAGGGCACCTATTTCTCCAACGAATGGATCTATAAAAAACACGGCAAGAACGCCGGCGTGCTGAATATCGGTCAGGCCGGCGAGAACAAGGTTCTGTTCGCCATGATCCGCAGCCTGGAAGGCCGCGCCGGCGGCCGGCCCGGCATCGGCGCCGTGATGGGCTCTAAAATGCTCAAGGCAATAGTAGTGAAGGGCACCAAGGCCATACCGCAGGCCGACCCGGAGCTGATGCGCAAGCTGGGTATAGACGGTCTGAAAAAGGCCCGCGAACTGGACCAGACGAGCGGCTGGTCCAAGCAGAGCACCAACGCCGTGCTGGGCTGGTGCAACGAGGTCAACGGCCTGCCCGTGCAGAACATGCGGCATACCTCCCACCCGGAGGCTCACAAGGTAGACGGCGAACGCTTGAACGACGCCCGCATAGCCACCTACGGCTGCCCCAGCTGCACCATGCACTGCGGCATCACCATCCACGACGACGAAGGCCGCGAGAGCGAGCTGGATTACGAGAATATCGGTATGCTGGGTCCGAACGTGAACGTGTTCGACCTTAAAAAAGTAGGGTCCCTCAATTACCTTTGTGACGACTACGGCCTGGACACCATCTCCGCCGGCGCGGTGCTGGGCTTCTACGCCGACGCCATAGAGCATGGCGCGGCGTCGGGCGACTTCAAGTTCGGCGACGCCGATAAGGCCAAGACCCTGCTCTGGGATATAGCCGCGCGCAAGGGCGAGGCCGGCAACCTGCTGGCCGACGGCGCCCTGAAGGCCGCCAAGGTCTACGGCAAGAATTCCGCCGACTATGCCATGCAGGTGAAGGGGCTCGAAATGGCCGCTTACAACTGCAAGTCCATTCCCGGCCAGGCGCTGGCCTTCGGCGTGGCGCCCATAGGCGGCCATCACCGCGAGGCGTGGATCATTACCTTCGAACTCAAGCACAGCAAGCGCGAAAGCTACGGCCCCGAGAAGGCGGCCAAGGTGATAGAGCTGCAGCGCATCCGCGGCGGGCTCTTCGAGCTGCTGCCGGCCTGCCGATTCCCCTGGGTGGAAGTGGGCTATGAACTGGAGAATTATCCTAAGTTCTTCAACGCGGCCACCGGCCTCAATTGGACCCTTAGCGATTTCTGGGCGGCGGCCGACCGCGCCTACTCCATGATCAAGCTGCATTACCTGCGCGAGTTCCCGAACGTGACGCGCAAGGACGACTACCCGCCCGCCGTCTGGTTCGACAAGGCCAACGCCGACACCGAGGGCCCGCAGAAAGGCGTGGTGCTGGAGTACGATAAGTATGACTCGCTGCTGCAGCATTACTACGATGCTCGCGGCTACGATAAGCGAGGCATCCCGACCATGGAAACCCTGAAGAAGCTGGGCCTGGAAGCCGAAGCCGCCGCGGCCGCCAAGGTGGCGGCCCTGAATTGATGAAGGTGACGGTAAAACTTATCGGCCCGCTCATTTACGAGGGCGGGTTCAGCGAGAAGACGCTGACGCTGCCGCGGGCCATGACGGCCGCGGAGTTGTCGGCGTTCGTCAAGATAGATAAGAAGCGCCCCACCATCATCACCCGCAACGGGAAAGCCGTGACGAGCAAGGATAAAATAGCGGACGGCGACCGCGTGGTGATCTCCCACATCTACTCGGGCGGCTGAAGCCCCGCGGTAAAAAATAAAAAACCCCGGCGTTAACCGGGGTTTTTTATTTGCGCGGCCCGCTCAGTCCACGTAGAGGCAGAGGTAAGCGGTGTCTTCGGCCACCTTCAGCTGGAACTTGGAGTTGGGGGGCACGGTGAAGGTGCTGCCCTTGGGAAAATCTTTCCAGGCGTTCTCGCCGGGCAGTTTAACCACCAGCTTGCCGCTGACCACTGTCATGATCTCTTTCTTGCCGGTGCCGAACTCGTAGTCGCCGGGGGCCATTACGCCAACGGTGGCGGGCCCGCCCGCGTTGAAAGCTATGGACTTCACCTTGCCATCGAAATATTCGTTGGTCTTGAACATATTCAGCCTCCGCAGCCGCAGCCGCCGCCGCACTTGTGGCCGCCCTGGTTCATGGGGCAGCCGGCGCCGGCGGAGGACCCGCCTTTGTTGAGACCGGGAACGTCGTCCGAAACCTTTACCACCTTGCCCAGCTTGGCGTCGTAGACGTACTTGCCGGTATTGGCGGTCTTCTTGGTTTCTTTATTCTCTTTCATAGGAAGGAAAGTTGGTGCGCCTGACAGGAATCGAACCTGTATAACCGCCTTCGCAGGGCGGGACTCTATCCGTTGAGATACAGGCGCAAAGAACAGCTGAAGGTATATTTTATGATTTATCAGGGGGGATAACAATACTTCCGGGGATATACGGGCACGGCGGCCGGCTAGAAAGTGAGGTTCATGCCGGCGTAGCCGTAGTATCCTTCCCCGTCGGGCTGGCCCAGCAGGTAGCCTTTCTTTTTATAGGAAATTTTACCGCTGAGACCCAGGGATCCATAGACAGGCGCATCCAGGCGCAGGTGGGTGGCGTAGCCGCTGCGGCAGTTATCCAGGTCAGGCGCGGCCGGCAGGTCCCATTTATCGTAGCCGGGTGTAAGGGCCAGCCCGAGAATATCCAGGGGGCCCAGCTCCGCGCCCATTCCGCTTATCGTCCCGGCGGGAGACTCGCCGCTGCGCGTGTAAAGCGAAAGGAGCTTCCCGCGGCGGGCGACGAACAGGTAGTAATAGTTCTCCGGGCCTACCGGGGTGAGGTTGACCTTAGGGGAGAAGCCTATGCGCAGGCCGGCCACCGGCAGGGCCGGGGCGTAAAAGCCGTCGTCGCCGGTCCAAAGGTAGTGCAGCGCCATGACCGCGCCCCAGTATTTGGCGGGGTTCAGGGTGTCCGCGCGGTCCACGGCTTCCCTGGTTTTTTTGGAGTACTCGCGGAATACTCCGGGGTTCCCGGAGACGTAGCGGGTTTTAAGGTAGCCCAGCCAGGAGGTGGCGTCATTGGTTGCCCGGGTGGGATCCGCGTTGGGGTCCAGGCCGGTCCAGATATATCCCAGGTCCTGGGTCGCGGCCATGAGGGGTTTGGCGGCCAGCAAGGTCATGCGCCCGGAGCGGTACATCTCTTTTTCGTACTCCAGCAGGTAGAGCTGCGTGGCGGCCACGCCTCCGGCCACCCAGGACTGCTTGGCCTCGTAGTTGCCGGAATTCTGCACCGCCATGCTCTCGGCTTTGCCGCTGGCGCCTATGAACCAGCCCCATTCGTAGCTGGTGCCGGCCTCATAGCCGTATTCGCGCAGCGCGGCGCCGTGGCCGTAGTATTCGTGGAGGAAGTTGCCGGGGGCTGGCAGGCCCATTACCACGGCGGGGATCATGAGCGGGCGTAGGTACCAGCGGCGGTTCATGCCCGCGGAGTCGGTGAGTTCTATGAGTCCGCGGTAGGTCAGGGCGGAAAGGCCTGAAACCAGCGTTACCCCGGCGTCCATGCCGCCCTTGCCGGAAGGGTCGACTACCACCCGGTAGGTTTCGCGGCGTTCCGGCGCGGTTTTGTTCTCCTGCGCTCCGGAGGATATGGGCGCAAGCAGCAGTAAGGAAAGGGCCAGGTATCTCATTTTATGCCCAGGAGCGTTTTCCACCAGGGCCTGGCCTCGGGTTTGGCGTCGGGCAGTTGCTCGAATATCTGCTGTTCTCCCTGGCCCTTGAAGACCGGCAGCGCCACCCGGAAGGTGGAGCCGCGGCCGGGCTCGCTTTCCAGCGTTATGCGGCCGCCCTGCATTACCACCATGGCCTTGGTGATGGAAAGTCCCAGGCCCGTGCCGCCCACTTTCTCGCCGGCGGCCACCTGCACGAACTTCTCGAAGATCTTGCCCTGGTCTTCTTTCTTGATGCCGCAGCCGGTGTCTTTTACCGAGAAGAACGAGAACCCTTCCATGGATTCTTTGCCGGCGTCGGCGGAGACCTCTATGGTGCCTCCCTGCGGCGTGAATTTTATGGCGTTGGAGATGAGGTTTATCAGCACCTGCACGGTGCGCCGGCGGTCCGCGTAGACATGCTGCACGCCGGGTTCCACGGTGACATTGAGGGTGACGCCCTTGGAGGAGGTCCAGGCCCGCATAGCCTCGGCGGCCTCCCTGGCTACTTCGGCGGCGGGCACGCCTTCCTGGTGGAAGATCATCTTGCCGGACTGCAGCTTGGAGAAATCCAGGATATCCGTGATTATGGAGTTGAGGCGTTCGGTGTTGCGGATGGCTGTGTTCAGGATGCCGCGAGAGGAATCTCCCGGCGTGGCGTCCTTGCCAATTATCTCAAGGGCCGCCTTTATTGAGGTCAGCGGCGAGCGCAGCTCGTGCGTCATGTTGGCTATAAAGTCCTGCTGCAGCTGCTCCACCTGTTTCATCTTGGCGGCGTCCGTGGGGATGGACACGGCGCCCACTATCTTGCCGTCCTCGTTCTGGATGATGGCGGTGGATTTTTTCACCGTTTCGGCCATGGTCTCGGAGCCGGCCTTGGCTATTTCCCTTGAGACGTCCGCTCTGCCGTCGGATTTTATCTCCTTGGCCAGCGAAACCACCTGGTTCTCTATCTGCGCCAGGTCCACTATCTTTTTGCCGGACAGTTGCGCGAGCGGTTTGCCGGAGATGGCCTCCGCCTGCGGGTTCATCATTAAAATTTTGCCTTCTTTGTCCACCACCACCACGCCGTCTGCGATGCTGGTCATGACCGATTCGGTCCGGACCATATCGTTCTCCACTTTCTTCTTCTCGCGGCGGACTTCCTCGAGGGCCCGGGTGACCCCGGCCTCCACGGCCTCTTTGAACTTGGCCTGCAGCAGCTCAACCACCCGGCGTTGTTCCGCCGGGTCGGAGGTGACGCGGCTGACCACGGTGGAAAGCGCGGTCTCGAAATTCTGGCCCGCGAGTTTATCCGCCACTTTCTCGGCGCCCTGGCCCGCGCCGGCTCCGCCGGGGCCCGCCTCTGCGCCGCCCTGGCCCGCGCCGCCGCCCTGTCCTTCGCCGGCGCCGGCCCCGGGCGCTACCACGCCAGGCTGGGGCTGTATGCGGCCGGAGTCCACCTTGGCGTAGACGGCCTCGTTGAGCTTTATGCGTTCCACGCCTTTTTCGGCCAGGAAAGCCTTGGCCTCGCCCTTGAAGGCCTGTACCTGGCAAAGGGCCAGCAGGTCATCGCCGTTGGCGCCGGGCAGGAAAGTTATGGTCTGAAGTCTGAACTTGGAGTAAAGGTTACGGAGGGAATTGGGCAGCTTGTCCGAGGCTATAAGCGGTACGCCGTTGATGAGCAGTTTGTCGTTGTCGATAGTGACCGAGAATTCCCCGCCGCCGAGCGAGTCGGCTATCTGCCCCAGCAGGGCCTCGCCTTCCTGCAGCGCCTGGCGCACCTGCGGGTGCTCAGGTTTGTAAAGGTTTATCTGTACCAGGCCGCGGGTGAAGACCTTCAGGAAGTTGAACCAGAGTAGTTTGGGATCGGGGGTTTCGGTCATAGGCGGAAGAGGTGCTTTCCCTTCAGGCCTTTGGTGGCGTTCCTGGTGTCGAAGACGAGCCTGGCTTTTTTAACGATATCGGCGTAATCTATGCAGGAATGCGGCGTGATTATTATCACGCAGTCGTAGCTTTTTATTTTTTTAAGAGCGTCCCTGCGGGAGCGGCGCACTTCGCCCTCTACGTCGGTCTCGGAGACGTAAGGATCGTAGAAATCGGCTTTGGCGCCGGTCTTTTCGAGCAGGATCAGCACGTCGCGGGCCGGGCTTTCGCGCGGGTCCGAGATGTCCGGCTTGTAGGCCATGCCTATCATCAGCACTTTGGATTTGCTCAGGGCCTTGCCGCGGGTGTTAAGGATCTCTCCCAGGCGGGCCACTACGTGGTCAGGCATGGCGGAGTTGATGGCGCCGGCCAGCTCTATGAAGCGCGGCTCGAAGTTGAGGGTTTTCATCTTCCAGCCCAGGTAATGCGGGTCCAGCGGGATGCAGTGGCCGCCTATGCCGGGGCCGGGGTAGAACGGCATGAAGCCGAACGGTTTTGACGCGGCCGCTCCTATAACTTCCCACACGTCCAGGCCCAGTTTGTTGCACATCAGGGCCATCTCGTTTATCATGGCGATGTTGACCGCGCGGAAAGTGTTCTCCAGCAGCTTCACCAGCTCGGCTGCTTCCGTGCTGGAAACTTTCAGTACGGTGTCTATGACGGCGCCGTAGAGCAGGCCGGCCAGTTCCGTGCAGGCGGCGGTGTGGCCGCCCACTACCTTGGGGGTGTTCTTTACGCCGTACTTCTTGTTGCCCGGGTCCACACGCTCCGGCGAGAAGGCCAGGAAAAAATCTTTGCCGGCCTTAAGGCCTTCGGCCTCCAGCATTGGCTTAACCAGTTCCCGGGTGGTGCCGGGGTAGGTGGTGCTTTCGAGAATGATAAGCTGGCCGCGGCGCAGGTGCTTGCGGGTTTCCTTGACGGAGGAGACTATGTAGGAAACGTCAGGGTCCTTGCTTTTGCGCAGGGGGGTGGGCACGCAGATGATGACGGCGTCCATCCGGTCGAGGCCGGAAAAATCCAGCGTGGCCTTGAGCAGGCCTTTCTTCACCAGGGCCGCCACTTCCCTGGTGGGGACGTCGGGGATATAGGACTGCGCGGCCTTTATGTCGCGCACCTTCTGCGCGTCCACTTCGAAGCCCGTCACCTGGAACCCGCCCTTGCCGAATTCGGCCGCCAGCGGCAGGCCCACGTAGCCCAGCCCCACTATGCCGATCTTCGCCTTGCGCTCCAGGATGAGTTTCCTGAGTTTTTCCATTGTGATCGTCCCCTTAAAATTCACCATGAATTATACTAAATAAGTTTTAATTACGTTGCCACCGCAGCCCTCTGCCGGGCCGGTTGCCGGTCTCTCTCGGTTTTTACTACCATACCACTACCGGTGAAGAACGACCAGAAAAAGATCCTCGGGGTTTCCGCCTTTTACCACGACTCCGCCGCCGCCCTTACCGTGGGCGGCGAAATGGTTTTTGGGGTGCAGGAGGAGCGGCTGACCCGCAAAAAGCAGGATCCGGCTTTCCCGGTGAACGCCGTCCGCGCCTGCCTGCGCCATGGAGGCGGGCGGGCGCTGACGGTGGACGAACTGGACGCCGTGGTCTTCTACGAGAAGCCGCTGCTCAAATTCGAGCGCCTGCTGGAAACGCATTACGCTTTCGCCCCGGGGGGGCTGGCGCAGTTCCTGTCGGCCATGCCGGTTTGGGTGAAAGAGAAGCTTATGGCCAGGAAGGCCGTGCGCGAGGGGCTGCGCGAGGCCTGCGGCGATTACGACGGCGCAAAACTTAAGCTGCTGTTTTCCGAACACCACCTGTCCCACGCCGCCAGCGCTTTCTTCCCGTCGCCTTTCGGGGAGGCGGCGATCCTTACCATAGACGGCGTGGGCGAATGGGCCACGGGCACGGTGGCGTACGGCCGGGGCAACGCCATCAGGCTGCTGCGCGAGCAGCGCTTCCCGCATTCGCTCGGCCTGCTGTATTCCGCTTTTACTTATTACGCCGGGTTCAAGGTGAATTCCGGCGAGTATAAGCTGATGGGCCTGGCACCCTTCGGCGCCGCCGGTTCCGAGCGGGTGAAACGGTTCACGAACCTGATACGCTCGGAGCTGGCGGCTATCGGGGAAGACGGGTCTATCCGGTTGAACCAGGACTATTTTGATTACGCGGCCGGCCTGCGGATGGCGGACGACGCGAAGTGGGAGCGCCTCTTCGGCGTTCCCAGGCGCGGGATGGAGACGGGGGTAGGGCAGGAATACTGCGACATGGCCATGGCCATCCAGGACGTTGCCGAGGAAGTGGTCCTGCGGCTGGCCCGCGAGGCCAAAAAACTTACGGGGGCCCGCAATCTCTGCCTGGCCGGCGGCGTGGCGCTGAATTGCGTGGCTAACGGCAGGCTCCTGCGCGAAAACATTTTCGACGGGCTGTGGGTCCAGCCCGCGGCCGGGGACGCCGGCGGGGCGCTGGGCGCGGCGCTGGCCGCGCACCACGTTTATTTTGGCCGGCCGCGCGCGGCGGACGGGAAGACGGACCGCATGCGCGGCGCGTACCTTGGACCCGAATATTCCGGGCCCGAGGCCGAACTGATGGCCGCCGGCTGCGGCGCCGTTTATGAAAAATTTTCCGACGACGAGCTTTTTCCGGAGGTGGCGAAGTTGCTGGCCGGGGGCGGGGTGGTGGGCTGGCACCAGGGGCGCGGGGAATGGGGACCGCGGGCGCTCGGGAACCGCAGTATCCTGGCCGACGCGCGCGATCCGGAGATGCAGAAGAAACTGAACCTTAAGATAAAATACCGGGAGAGTTTCCGGCCGTTCGCGCCGTCGGTGCTGGCTGAAAGCGCCGCCGAGTATTTTGAACGTGGCTGCGCGTCCCCCTATATGCTGCTGACGGACCATGTCGCCGGCGGGCGGCGCAAGCCGCAGCCGGCCGGCGCCGCGGAACTGCCGCTTAAGGATAAACTTTGCCAGCCGCGTTCGGACCTGCCGGCCATAACGCACCTGGACTATTCCGCCAGGGTGCAGACCGTGCACAAAGAGACAAATCCGCGCTATCACAGGCTTATCTCCGCTTTTAAGGAGTTGACCGGCTGCGCGGTGCTGGTCAATACGAGCTTTAACGTGCGCGGGGAGCCGATGGTCTGTTCCCCCGACGACGCCTACCGCTGCTTTATGAATACGGAGATGGACTATCTGGTTATAGGTAACCTGCTTTTCAGGAAAAAGGCGCAGCCGGGGGCCGCCGACCCGGCCGCCTGGCGGCGCCAATACGCGCCGGACTAAGCGGAGGGAACTGTGGAATTTATTAAAGACATCTGGGCTTTTATCATGGAACGGAAAAAGTGGTGGCTGTTGCCGGTTATAGCGGTTATCCTGCTGGCCTGCGCGCTCCTGGTGCTCTCCGGAGGATCCGCGGTGGCGCCGTTCATCTATACGCTGTTTTAGGCCCTATGAAGACCACGGAGAATTCGACAAAGCGGGATTTAAAAGCGCTGGCCGGTGCCTGGCTGGCGTTTTGCGTAGCGCTGGGCGCCGTCAGCAACAGGCTCGTGTTCGGGGCGGTCTACTTTCTTTTTCTTACTCCGGTCGCGCTGCTGTTCCGGGTGTTCAATAAGGACCCCCTGGATATTGCCTGGAAACGAGCCGGGGGCGGCTCCTTGCGCGTTGTGGAGCGTGATTTTACGCCCGCCGACATGGAAAAACCCTGGTAGCGGCGCGGCTTTGGCAATTCTTCCCTAACCAGCCATATAATTAATATAATTACATTCTATGGAGTGGATTTTACAACTCCCGGTGCTGTTTTTTTCCGTCATTTTCCACGAGTTCGCCCACGGCTTTGCGGCCTACCGGCGCGGGGACGATACGGCGTATCTTTCAGGCCGGCTTTCTTTTAACCCGCTGCCCCACATCGACCCGGTGGGCACGGTGCTCATCCCCGCCGCCTGCGCGCTGATGCATTTTCCCATGATAGGCTGGGCCAAGCCGGTGCCGGTGAACCCCTTCCGCCTGCACCACCCGCGCGGCGACATGGCCATGGTGGCACTTAGCGGCCCGCTGTCCAATATCGTGCTGGCGCTGCTGTCCATCGTGGCGGTAAAGGTGGTCATGCTGGGCTTTCTCCCCGGGGACCTGTCCTTCACCCTGATGCGGATGTTCGGCTTCGCGGTGGTGATAAACCTGATGCTGGCCATCTTCAACCTTATCCCCGTCTTCCCGCTCGACGGCAGCCAGATCGCCCTTGGAGTGCTGAAGGGCCGCGCGCTGGAGCTTTATGAAAAACATATCCCCTACGGGATGTACATCATGCTGGCCCTTGTCTTCACCGGGGCGCTGCAGTACATAATGCAGCCGGTGCTGGGGCTGGTGCTGGCGCTCCTCACGCCGTTCCTGGGGGGCTTTTAAATTTCTATGGAAAACAAGAAACCCGTAGTAGTTTCCGGCGCCCGGCCCACCGGCCGCCTTCACCTGGGTAATTACTGGGGCACGCTCAGGAACTGGGTGGACCTGCAGGGCAAGTACGACTGTTATTTCTTTGTGGCGGACTGGCACGCGCTCACCACCGGCGCCGATAAGAGCGAGAACATCGCGGCCAACACCAGGGAAATGGTGCTGGACTGGATGGCGCTGGGCCTGGACCCGGCCAAGGCCGTCTTCTTCCGCCAGTCCGACGTTAAAGCGCACGCGGAACTGGCGCTGCTGCTGGGCATGGTGACGCCCATCAGCTGGCTGCTCAGGAACCCCACTTTCAAAGACCAACTGCAGGAGCTGCATAAGCAGAAGTACAAGGGCCAGGAAGACAAGATGAAGCAGGCCGAAGGCGTGACCAAACAGCTCGCCGAGGCCCATGGCCACGACGCCGGGGAGTTGGCGCTGCATTCCGACATGGCCACGCTCGGCTTCCTGGGCTACCCGGTGCTGCAGGCCGCCGATATCATGCTTTACGACGCCAGGTTCGTGCCGATAGGCCGCGACCAGCTGCCGCACCTGGAACTTTCCCGCGACATAGCCCGCCGTTTCAACCATATGTTCGGCGCGCAGGTGCTGATGGAGCCGGAGCCGCTGTTCACAAGTTCCCCTGTGGTGCCGGGCCTAGACGGCCGCAAGATGAGCAAGTCCTATGGCAACACCATCGGCATTTTCGAGGACGCTAAGAGCCTGGAAGCGAAGATAAAGAAGATGTATACCGACCCGCTCAAGGTGAAGGTGGACGACAAGGGGCATCCCGAAGGCTGCGTGGCCTGCGCCTTCCATAAGCTTTACAACCCGGACTGGAAGGCCCGGGAGACGGAGTGCCGCGAGGGCCGGACAGGCTGCGGCGCCTGCAAAAAGCAGCTTATAGAACTGATGGAGAAGGAAGTGGGCGGTTTCCGCGCCCGCCGGGCCGCGCTGGCCGCCAGCGTCAATGTGGAGGAAGTTCTGGCCGCAGGCGCCCAAAAAGCCGGCGCCGTGGCCGACGGGAAAATGAAGGCCGTCTCCAAAGCGGCCGGACTGGTGGGATCATGAGCGCCATAGACATACACCTGGAAAATTTCGAGGGCCCGCTGGACCTCCTGATGCACCTCATCAGGAAGAACAACCTGGACATCTACGATATCCCCATCTCCAATATCACGTCGGAATACCTGCAGTACCTCGACATGATGAAGAACCTCAACCTGGAAGTGGCCGGGGAGTTTTTGGTGATGGCCGCCACGCTGATGCAGATAAAGGCCAAGATGCTGCTGCCGGCGCCGGAGTTGCCGGAAGGCGAGAACGGCCCCGACCCGCGCGGCGCCCTGGTGAGCATGCTGGAGGAATACCAGCGCTACAAGGAAGCGTCCAAGGACATGCACGGCCGCTTCAATAAGTACAAGGACGCTTTTTACCGCGGCTCTCCGGTGTTCACCAGCGAAGAGAAGTACCTGGAGCTGGATTTTTACGCCCTGATGGACGCGGTCAAGCGCGCGTTCGAGCGCACCGAGGCCAGCCACGGCGTGGAAGCCGACCAATTCCCCATAGAGTCGCGGGTGGCCAAGATAGAAAAGCTGCTGGAAGGCCGCGAGTGGCTGGTGCTCGACGAGGTGTTCGCGTCCGAGACCAAGCGCCTGGGCGTTATCACCTGCTTCATGGCCCTGCTGGAGATGGTAAAGCAGCGCAAAATACTGATCTCGCAGGACGAGGCCTATACCGAGGTGCGCATTTATCCCGCGCCGGCACAGGCGCCGGTCCCCGAGGCCGCCGTTCCGCCGCAGGAACCGGCCGCCGCGCCCGCCCTGCCGGAAGCCGTGGCGGCCGCCGTAGAGCCGCCCCCGGCCGAAAGTGCCCCCGCGGAAGTCCCGGCGCCGGAACCGCAAGCTGGTAATAACTGATCCAAGAGGTAACTATGGAAGACGTCGAACTTAAAAAAATTTTGGAAACCCTGCTGTTCATCACGGACGCGCCGCTGCCGGTGAGCCGGCTGGCCCAGCTCTGCGAGGTCCGCAACAAGGAGCGCCTGGAGACGCTGCTGCAGGAACTGCGCAAGACCTACGACGAGGAAGGCCGCACACTGCAGGTAATGCAGGTGGCCGGCGGCTGGCAGCTGGCCACGCGGCCGGAGCATGGCATCTGGGTGCGCAAACTTTACCAGAACAAGATGACGGTGCGCCTGACGCAGGCGGCGCTGGAGACGCTCTGCATCATAGCCTACAAGCAGCCGCTCACGCGCGCCGAGATCGAGGCCATCCGCGGCGTGGAAGTTATAGGCCCGCTGGAGACGCTGACGCAGCGCAGGCTGATCACGGTGGTGGGCCGCCGCGAGACCATAGGCCGCCCCATACTTTACGGCACCACCAGCGAGTTCCTTCGCCAGTTCGGCCTCAACTCTCTGGACGACCTGCCTAAACTGGAAACCTTTAACATAGAGAACGTGGCCGCCGCGGCGCAGGCCACGGCCGTGGAACTGATAGAGCAGGAGGCCACGCCCGAGCCCGAACCCGGCGCCGAAGGCACGCCTGCCGCCGGGTCCTCCCCGGAGGGGGAGGCCGCCCCGCAGGAAATTTCCGCTGAGGACCAGCCCCCGCTTGAGCCGGCTATGGAAACCGACCAGCCCGCCGCGGAGGCCGCCGTGGCCGAACAGGAACCTGAGCCGGCTGCGGAAGAGCCGCGCGGCGACAACTGACGCTTTATCGCAGTCCGAACAATGCCTGAAATAAGAAAAGACCCCGTCTTTGGCCGCTGGGTAATAATAGCCTCCGAGCGCGGCCTGCGCCCCAATGAGTTCCGCGCCGGCGCCCAGGGCGGCCACGCCTGCCCTTTCTGCGCCGGGAACGAGGAGCTTACCCCGCCCCAGATCTATTCTCTGCCCGGCCCGGCCGGCGGCTGGCGCCTGCGCGTGGTGCGCAATAAATATCCCGCCCTGGAAGGCGGCGGCTCCACCGAGAACCGCCGCACCGGAATCTACGACAAGATGGACGGCATGGGGTTTCACGAGGTGGTAATAGAGACGCCCGACCACGGACAGGCTCTGGAACAGATGTCCGAAGAGGCCGTAGCCGACGTGGTGCGCACGTTCGCGCTGCGCATGCGTGAAATAAAGAAGGACCCGCGCATCAAGTATGTGATGGTCTTCAAGAACCACGGGCAGAACGCCGGCGCGAGCCTGCTGCACCCGCATTCCCAGATCATAGCCATGCCCATGGCCCCGCTGCGCGTGATGCAGGAGATAGACGGCGCCGCCGACTACCACCGCGAGCGCGGCACCTGCGTTTTCTGCGATATCGTGAAGGAAGAGGCCGGGTTTCAGAAGCGCGTGGTGGGCGAGAACGCGGATTTCCTGGCGGTCACGCCGTACGCCAGCCGGTTCTCGTTCGAAACGTGGATCCTGCCCAAGGCGCACCTGAGCCACTTCGAGGACATGCCCGACGCCCAGGCCGGCGCGCTGGCCGCCGTGCTCAAGACCACCCTGGGCAAACTGGCGGTTTCGCTGCCGGACCTGTCTTACAACCTGATAGTGCACACCATGCCGGTGCAGGAAGCCCCCGCCGGCCATTACCACTGGCACATCGAGATCATGCCCAAACTCACGCACGTCGCCGGGTTCGAATGGGGCACCGGCTTTTATATCAACACCGTATCGCCCGAAGACGCCGCCGAGACGCTCAACGCCGGCCGGCGCTTCAAACTGTAGGACGCGGGAGAATTTATGAAGATACTCATAGCCGCAAGCGAAGCGTTCCCTTTCTGCAAGACCGGCGGGCTGGCCGACGTGACCGGCGCGCTGGCGCAGGTGTTCTCCAAGGCGGAGGGCTCGGAGGTGGTGCTGTTTTTGCCGCGCTACCGCAACGTGGGCGGCGGCGCCTTCTCTCCCAAGGCCTGCGGCGGCAACTTCCTTATCCCCGTAGGTAACCGCGTGGAGACCGCCACCATGAGCCGCGTGCAGTGGGGCAAGGTGGCCGTCTACTTTATAGAGAATCCCAAGTACTTCGACCGCCCCGGCATTTACCGCACTTCCGCCGGCGACTACGAGGACAACGACGAGCGCTTCCTGTTCTTCTCGCGCGCGGTGCTGGAAGGCGCCAAGTTCATAGGTTTCAAACCCGACGTTATCCACTGCCACGACTGGCAGACGGGCCTGGTGCCCGCCTACCTGCGCACGCTTTACCGCATCGACTCTTTCTTCTCCAAGACGGCTTCCGTGTTCACGATCCACAACATAGCCTACCAGGGCATGTTCCCCAAGGAAACCCTTCTGAAGGCGGGATTCTCCTGGCTGGACTTCACCCCGGAGCGGCTGGAGTTCTACGGCGGCATCAACTATATGAAGTCCGGACTGGTCTTCGCGGACCTCATAACCACGGTCAGCCCCACTTACGCCAGCGAGATCCAGTACCGGCCGGAGTTCGGCCACGGGCTGGAAGGCGTGCTCAAGCACCGCACGTCGGACCTCTTTGGAATCCTCAACGGCATCGACGAGGAGATCTGGGACCCGTCCACCGACACTTTCCTGGACCGCGGCTACGAACTTAAGAGCTTCCAGCGCGGCAAGGCGGCCTGCAAGAAGGCGCTGCAGAAGGAGCTGGGGCTTGAGGAGAACAAGGACCTTATCCTCGCCGGCGTGGTAAGCCGCCTGGACCATCAGAAAGGCCTGGATACGCTGCTCAAGGCGGCTCCGGATTTCCTGGAAAAGATACAGTTCGTGGTACTGGGCGCCGGGGACCCCGGCTTGGCCGAGGCTTTTGGCGCTCTGGCCAAGGCCAACCCCAAACGCGTGGCTTTCCGCACCGGCATGGACGAGGCGCTGGCGCACAAGATCTACGGCGGGTCCGACGTTTTCGTAATGCCGTCGCGCTTTGAGCCGTGCGGCCTGAGCCAGATGATCTCCATGCGCTACGGCACGCTGCCGGTGGTTACTCGCACCGGCGGGCTGAAGGACACCGTCTTCTACAACGGCGAGCCCAAGGATTCCAACGGCTTCGCCATGGACAATTCGGACCCGGTACAGCTGCATTCGGTGCTCGGCCACATAGTGTCGCTCTACGGCTGGCGCGAGAACTGGAACATGATGGTGCGCAACGCCATGCGCGGCGATTACGCCTGGCATAAGTCCGCCGAGGCCTACCTGAAGCTGTTCAATATAGCCGCCCAGCGCCGCCAGTTGTGAGCCGTCCGGTCGAGGGGCCGCCCGCGCTCCAGGTCCTGGGCGAACTGGAGTCCTGCTTCAAGGAAAAATTCGGCACCCCGCGCCAGCCGCACCTGGTGCCCGGTTCCACGGCCCGCCTGAAGATCCGCTCGCGCTACCGCCCCGAGCACTCCCTCGCCGGGCTCTCCGAATTCAGCCATGTCTGGCTGCTCGCCTGGTTCCACCTAAACACTAACAAGACCTTCCACCCCAAGATCCACCCGCCGCGCCTCAAGGGCGGCAAGATAGGCGTGTTCGCCTCGCGCTCGCCGCACCGGCCCAACCCCATCGGCCTTTCCCTGGCGAAACTGGTGAAGGTGGAGGGTGACACGCTTTACCTGTCCGGGATAGACCTGATAGACGGCACGCCCATCCTGGACGTGAAACCGTACCTGCCTTTCAGCGACTCGGCCCAGGCCGCCGGCGCCGGCTGGGTGCCCGACAACTCTTTTCCCGAACTGGCCGTTACGCTGTCCGCGCGGGCCGAGCAGGACGCGGCCGCGGCCGACCCGGCAGGGAAACTGGGGCTGCGGGGGCTGATAATAGACGCGCTGCGCCACGACCCCCGCAACCGGCGCGACGCCACGCAGATGAAGGACGGCGCCGAACTGGAATTTTTCCTTTGCGACAGGGAAGTGCATTTTTCTGTGACCGGCGGGGCCGCCGTGGTGTCGCGCGTGGAGCCTGCGATCAAATTCGAAAAAAAGTTCCGTCGGGAAAAACCCAAAGCCTGAACAAAGCACACCTGGCAAGAGGTAAAAAAGGGGACAGGCTACTTTTTCGCAGCGAAAAAGTAGCCTGTCCTCTTTTTTTTCAGCCGCCAGGTTTACGCTTCGGCCCGGGGATTGTCCCCGCCCATGTACTTCTTCCTGAACCAGACTTCCACGTCGTCCATGAGGGAGTAGGTGACGGGCGTCATCAGCAGCGTGATGAGCAGCGACAGCGTCTGGCCGCCGATGATGACCATGGCCATGGTGCGGCGCGTACCCGAACCGGCCCCGGTGCCCAGCGCCGTCGGGATCATGCCGGCTATCAGCGTCAGCGTGGTCATGAGGATGGGACGCAGCCGGGTCTTGTTGGCTTCCAGCATGGCCTGGAGGCGCGGCATGCCCTTGGCCCGCAGGGTGTTGGTGTAGTCCACCTGCAGAATGGAGTTCTTGGTGACGATGCCGAAGAGCATGAACATGCCCATGATGCTGAACAGTGTGAGGTTCTGCCCGGTGATGAACAGCGAGACTATGGCGAACGGGATGGTGAGCGGCAGCACCACCATGATAGAGACCGGGTACACGAAACTCTCGAACTGGCTCGCGAGCACGATGTAGATGAAGATAAAGGCCAGCCCGAAGGCTATGCCGAACTCTTTCAACATCTTGCCCAGTTCCTTGGCCCGGCCGTAGACGCCGGCCTTGTATTCCGGAGGGGCGTTAAGTTCGTTGAAGGCCTTATCGGCTTCCGCTATAAGCCGGTTGACCGGGATGCCGTCCACGTTGGCCTTCACCTGCACGTTGCGCTGGCGGTTGAAGCGCGCTATCTGCGTGGGGCCCACGCCCTCCGTTACGCGCGCCACGCTGTCCAGCCGCGTCACACGGCCGTTGCCGGCCGGCACCATCAGCGCCTCTATGGCTTCCTTGCGGTCGCGGAAGGTTTCCTCGGCGCGCAGGCGCACCTGGTAAAGTTCGTCGCCATCCTTGTACTTGGTGATGTCCTCTTCGCCGCCCACCATGGTGCGCAGCGAAGTGGCTATGTCCTCCACCTTCACTCCCAGGTCGTGGGCGCGGCTTCGGTCGATCTCCACCCGGTACTCTGGCTTGGCGTAGGAGAAACTGGTGTCCACGTCCACCGCGCCCTTTATCTTGCGCAGTTTGGCGGCCACCGCGTTGGAATATTCCTCGAGCTTGAGCAGGTCCGGGCCTGAGATGTTGTACATCAGTTCCGCGTCTCCGCCGCCGAAGCCGCCTGCGGGCATAACCGCCACGCGCAGGCCCTTGTACTTGCTCATCATCTCGCGGGAGGCCAGGATAAGCTTCTGCATGGGGAGACTGCGGTCCTTAAGGTCGGCCAGTTCCACCAGCACGTAGCCTTCGTTGGCGGAGGCGGCGCCGAAATGGCCGCCGGTGCCAGTGCCTATGGAGGAAAGGATGCTTTTAACGTGTGGCAGCTGGCGCGTCTCGGTTTCCACCTGCGCAAAGACCTCTTTCATCTTGCTGAGGCTGGTACCTTCCGGGGCGGTAATGTTTATCTGGTACTGGCCGGTGTCGTCGGCGGGCATGAAATCCTTGCCTAAAAACATGAACAGCGGCACCATGGAGACCATGATGAGCACGCCGTATACCACCATCCGCTTGCGGCGGGCCAGCGCCCACTCGAGCATGGTGATATAGCGCGAGGACAGCCATTCGTTCACGTGGTCGGTGAACTTTTCCAGCCGGGTCTTCTCCCCTGGGCGGATCTTGAGGAACAGGGAGCAGAGCATGGGCGTGAGCGTAAGCGCCACAAAGACGCTCAAGGCCACGGCGAAAGCTATGGTGAGGCCGTAGCTCTTGAGGAAGCGCCCTATGATGCCGCCCATGTACGCCAGCGGGATGAAGATGACCAGCAGCGCGGCCGACATGGCCACCACGGCGAAGCCGATCTCTTTGGAACCGTCCATGGCCGCCTTGAGCGGGCTCATTTTGTGCTCTTCCATGTGGCGGTAGATGTTCTCGAGCATCACGATGGCGTCGTCGACGACTATGCCGACGGCGATGGTAAGGCCCAGCAGCGTCATGATGTTGATGGTGAAGCCCGCCGCCTGCATGAAGACCAGCGTGCCGATGAGAGAGGTGGGGATGGCGAGCGAGGAAATTATGGTGGAGCGGAAGTCGCCCAGGAACAGCAGCACCATGAGCGCCGCGAACACGGCGCCCAGCACCAGGTGCTCCGTCACCGTGTTGACCGACTCCTTGATGAAGACGGACTGGTCGCCTATGATGGTGGTCTCGACGCCGGGGGGGATGACGTCCTTGAGTTCCGCGATGCGTTCCTTGATGTTCTTCACCACGGCCACGGTATTGGTGCCGGACTGCTTCTTTATCACCAGCGTTACCGAGGGGCGGCCGTTATAGAACGAGGCCGTGGTCATGCGGGCCCCGGTATCCTCCACGCGGCCGATGTCGGAGACGCGTACGGGGGTGCCGTTTATGGTGGTGATGACGATATTGTTGAAATCGCCGACGCTGGCTATGCGGCCCAGCGTGCGCAGCACGAATTCCCTGTCTTTCTGCTCCACTTTGCCGCCGGGGATCTCGATGTTCTGCTGCGTGATGGCGTCGCGCACCTGCCGGATGGAGAGGTTCAGGGCGGAGAGTTTGAGCGGGTTCACCACCAGGTGGATCTCGCGCTCGCGGCCGCCCACTATGTCGATGGCGCCCACGCCGTTGACGGTCTCTATGTTCTCCTTGATCTTTTTCTTGGCTATCTGCGTCAGGTCTATGAGGTCCCTGTTGCCGTAGACCACCACGTTAAGCACGGCCTGCGCGCCGAGGTCGAGTTTGCCGATGACCGGCGGGTTGGTGCCCTGCGGCAGCTGGCTCAGCACGGAGTTCACCTTGTCGCGCACGTCCTGCGCGGCCACGTCGCCGTTCTTCTCCAGGGCGAACTTCACCATCACCAGGGACAGGCCCTCGAAACTGGTGGAGTTGATGTCCTCGATGCCGGAGATGGTGTTGACGGCTTCCTCGATGGGTTTGGTGACGGAGGACTCTATTTCCTCCGGGCCGGCGCCGCGCAGGGAGGTCTGGATCATCACGTACGGGAATTCAACATTGGGCATCAGGTCGATGCCCAGGCGCAGGTAGGCGAAGACGCCCAGCACCACGATGGTCAGGATCATCATGGTGGTAAAGATCGGTTTTTGAATGGAAATTTCTGTGATTTTCATAAGCTTAACCCCGGCGGGGCTAGTTCTGCACCTTTATTTTGCTGCCGTCCTTGAGGCCGTACAGGCCGAAGGTGACCACGTCCGCGCCTTCCGCCACACCGGAGATCTGCGTGAACTCGGCGGTCTTTATGCCGGTCTTCACCGGTACGCGCGCGGCCAGGGAGCCCGCCGCCGGGACGAAGACGTAATCTTTGCCTTCCTCGGCTACCACGGCGCCGGAGGGCACGGAGAGGGCGGAACCGCGGGAAGCGACGATGAGCCGCACCTCGGCGAACATGCCGGACTTAAGGCGGGCGTCGGAGTTGTCCACCAGCACTTCCACTACGGTGTTGCGCGAGCGGGAATCCACCACGGGGCTGACGCGGTATACCTTGCCGTTGAAGGTCCTGTCCGGGAAAGCGTCCACCTTGATGACGGCGCTCTGGTCCCTGAAGACCTTGCCTATGTACTGCTCGGGCACGTCCACCGCCACGCGCACCTGGCTCTGGTTGACCACCAGGGCTATGGGCGTCTGCGGCGTCACGTTGGCGCCGGAATCCTGGTAGACGCGGCCCACTACGCCCGTCAGCGTGGAGGGCACCGGGGCCGGCTCGTAGACGACTCCGGGCTCGTCGCGCTCCACCAGCGCCACGGGCTCGTCCTTTCGCACCGGGTCGCCTTCCTTGAGCACGTTGCGCAGTAGTTTGCCGGCTATGCGCGGGTAGAGCGTGGCCTCGTCCAGGGCTTTAACGGAGCCGGTGAGCAGGATGTATTCCTGCAGGTTGCGCACGGCTGCTTTTTCCGTTTTCACCAGAAAGCGGTCCTTTTCCAGTTCGGCCAGGGCCGCCGCGTCCTTGTTCCTGCAGCCGGAGGCCAGGGCCGCCGCCGCGAGGACCAGAATTGCCAGGTTAAGTTTCATGTTTTTCATAGGTTTTCCTTGAAGTACTCTTATTCGCCCAGGGCCCATTTCAGCTGCGCGTCCGCGGAGCAGGCGTCGTGCTGGGCCTGGTTGTAAAGGGTCTGCGCCCGGTTGAGGGCGAGGGTGGCGTCGTTGAGGTCCAACTGGCCGGCCAGGCCGTTCTTGAAGCGCACTTCGGTGGCGGCCAGCGCCTTGTGCGCCTGCTCCACCGCGGTGCCCTGGGAGTCCAGCCGCTCGGAGGCCTCTTTCATGGACAACCAGGCCTTCTTGACGTCTATCTTTATCTTGCGCTCCAGTTCGCGCAGGTTGGTGTCGGCGATGCCTTCCTGCAGTTTGGCCTGGCGGGTGCGGGAGCTTACCGAGCCGCCGGAGAACAGCGGCAGAGCCAGCCGCACGCCCGCGGTGGTGCTCCAGGTGCGGTCAGGGCTCTGCGCGAAACCGGATTCCCTGGAACCGTAGTACTGGCGCGAGGCGTAGGCGCTCAGGTAAGGGAAGTGGCCGGCCCGCTCTATGCTGACCATTTCATGGTAAAGGTCGCGCTGGTAGCGCATGTTGCGGTAATCCGGGCGGGCGGCCAGGGCCGCGGCATAGAGGCCGCTTATGTCCCCGGGGACGCGGCGGCCGCAGTTGAAGCCGTCGGTCAGGTCTATCTCCGCCTCGGGATCCATGCCTATGAGGTTCTTGAGTTCCACCAGGCCTATCTCGTAGAGGTTCTGCGCCTGCGTCAGCGCCGGTTCCGTGTTGGAAACCTCCACTTTCTGGCGCAGCATGGCCAGGTCGCTGGCTATGCCTTGCTTATACTGCGCCTCTATGGTGGCCAGGTGCTGGCGGGCCAGGTCCAAGGATTCCTTCTGCACCCCGGCCATGGCCTTCGCCAGCAGCACGGAATAATAGACCTGCTTTACCGAGCGGGCCACTGCCTTCTGTGCGGTCTTGAGCTGTTCGCCGCTGGCGTTGGAGTAGATAGAGGCCATCTTTATGCCGGTGGAGACCTTGCCGCCGGCCCAGAGTACCTGGTTTACGTCCAGCGAGCCGGTGTAAATATTGGCGTCCTTGGCCCCGAGGATGGCGGCATTGGGCTTGTCCAGGTAGCGGGTCCAGGCCAGGGAAACCGAGGCCTGGGGGAAGACGCTGCCCCAGTATTCGCGCACCCTTTCCTTATATATGCGGCGGGTTTCCTCCGCGGTCACCACGGACGCGTTGCTTTTGAGGGCCGCGTTCACGGCCCCGTCCAGCGTCAGTGCCTGCGGGGCGGCCGAGGCGAGCAGCGGCGTGAGCAGCAGTATGGCCAGCACGACCTTCATGTTCCTGGCGCCGGCCGTTATCAGGCGGGCAAGCCGGCCGGGCAGGTCCTTCTGCAGGCTGGCTACGCCGTTCTCGCGGGCCTCCACCATGAAATAGGTTATCACGGCGCTTATCATGTGCAGGATGTTCTCGGAGCCGCGGTGGGGGAGGTTTTCCCTGTCCAGCATGGCCTTCAGCGTTTTGCGGTTGCGCTGCTTGAGGTCCCTCGCCATGGAGGCCAGCACGCCCTGCTCGGGGGAGGCCATGATCTTCAGGGCGCACTTGGGCATGTCCGGGTAGCGCTTGATGAAGTCCAGGTGGTTGGAAAATATTTTTTCGAGTTTCTGTTCCAGCGTGAAGCCGGGCGTCTCTATGGCGACGTTGATCTCCTTGATGTGCTTGGTGCCCTCTATGAAGGCGGCCTTGATTAGTTCGTCCTTGTCCTTGAAGTAGTAGTAGAGGACCGGCTTGGTGATGCTGAGCTTGGCCGAGATCTCCCGCATGGAGACGGCGTCGGGGCCTCTTTCGGCCATCAGGATGGTGGCCGTCTCGAGGATGCGCTGGCGGGTCTTGTCGCCTTTGGTTATCTTGGGTGTGTTTTTTGGTTTCATATAAAACTTACCTACCGGTAAATAGAATTATAGCAGACCGGGTCCGCGCTGGTCAAGGCCTGGCGGCGGGGCCAAAGGGCCCAGGCGGGGATGGGTCTTTTTATTGTTTTTTTTTAGGCCCCCCGTCCCTGTTGCTTTTGGTCAAATGTATATAGAATAATTACGTTGTCTTAGCCCTTGTAATCCCCCGAACAGGCGGGGGAGCATCCACCGGCGGGCCTTAACCCGCTGTAACCAGGGGAAACGGAAATAGTATTTTCGTTTCTCTTTTTTTATTTGGGCGAACGTGGACAAAATGAAAAAAAACCTGATCTCCTCCCTGATCCTTACGGCCTTCTGTGCCGTTGCCGTTTGTGCGCAGGAAAGCCTGCAGGTGGACCCCCGCATAATCGGCGGCGGCCCCTTCTCCGACCCGGCTTTCCAGGATTTCATGGAGACCGGCAACGGTTACCTGGTTTCTGCCAACACGAACAAGATCCGCACCGACTTCAGCGATTTCCGCGACTCTCCCATAACCCAGGCCGCCCCGACGCTGAAGAACCCCGTGACGCAGGCCGCCAAGCCGGCCGCGCCCGCGGGGCAGCCGGCGGTGAAAAACGGCTCGCCGGCGCTTCCCGCCGGGCACTACAAGGTCACCTTCGCCGGAGAAAGCGGGCCCGTGGGTTCTTTTGTCTGGCCGCTGGGAGAAGGCACGCGCCGCTACGCCCGGGAGTACGTGTTCATGAGCGTGACCCCTGCCGACAAGGACTACTCGAAACTTCTGCCCAAACTGGAAGCCGAGGCCGGCTTCCGTTTCGCCGGGGAAAAGACCTTTTACTCGCGCAATTCCAAGCGCACCGTGGTGCTGGGCTGGGCGCCCGCCGCGAACCTGATAAAGATCACCGGCATGAAAGGCGTGCGCAGCGCCGCCATAGAAAAAAAGGGCGCCGGCATCCCGCTGCGGACCAAGGTGCGCTTTACCCTGAAGGTGCCGTACCAGAACCGGCCCAACGAATTCGTGCCTGACTTCCTCAAGCGCCTGTCCGACGAGGGCGGCTTTACGGCCGGGGCGTGGTTCCGCCTGCCCCAGAAGGGCGCGGATACCAAGTTCAGCGTCTTCGACGTCACCGGCACGCTCCCGGTGGATATGATCTCCAACCTGTCCCGCTCTCCGTTCGTGGCTTCCGTCGAATTCAACGACGCGTCGCTCTGAGCCCGCGGCACGCCCGCTAAAGGCCGCCTTCCGGCGGCCTTTTCGTTTCCGGTCCTCTAAAAAGTTATAATTCATTTCATGGACGAACACAGACATTCGCGCGATAACCACCATCCCAAGCCGCGCAAGGGTTACCGCGTGGCGTTCCTGCTGGCTTTCTCCGCCGGGCTTCTGGCTGAAATGCTCATCTTCATGCACGCGCAGATGCGCGAGATCTCCATGCTGCTCAAGGAGGATTTCCGCATAGTCGTGGTGCGCGATGAGAAGTCCCGCGAGACCGCAGAGGCCGTTGGCACGGCGCTGGCCGCCATAAAAGGGACCAGGCAGGCCGTCTTTATAAGCCGGCAGGACCGGCTGGCGCGCCTGAAATCCGAGGAGCCAGACCTGGTGGCTTCGGTGCTGCCGCCAGGCACCAACCCCATGCCCGACACCTGGGAAGTTTCCATAGACGAGAACACGCTGGGCGACATCAACGGCTGGACCGACGCGGCCTGGCGCATCAGCGGCGTGGGAGACATAAAGTACAAGCCGCTGGAAGCTTACGCCGTAATGCATTCTCTTTTCTACGGGCACCTGATAACGCTGGCGCTCGCGCTGGCTTTCCTGGCGTTCATGCTGATGGCCGCGATGGTGCTGACCCACGGCCACACGCCGGCGGGCCTCGCCGCCTCGCTTGGCGCCGATAAGTTCTGGTTCCTGGCCGGCGGCGGCGGCGCCGCGGCCTCCGCGCTGGCCGCCTACGCCGTGGTTTACCCCGTGAAATACCTCAGCCCCGTCTGGGTCTGGCCCAGCCCCGTCTGGCAGGCCGCCGTGGTGGCCTCGGGCGCGCTGGCCGGCTGGGTGTTATGCCAATGGAAAAACGCCCGCTCCTGACGCTCCTGCTCCTCCTGGCGCTCATAGGCCCGGCTCCCGCCGCGGCCCAGGGTTTCGTGGAGTCCAAAAAAAAGAATCTCGAAGAGATCAGCCGCCAGCTCGAGGATAAGAAGAAGGAACTGGACCAGTACCGCGCCGAGGAAGAGCGCATCCAGGCCGAGATAGCCGGCCTCAAGAAGGAAGAGAAACAGACCACCGTGCGCAGGCAGGAACTGGAGGGGCAGCTGGATAAGTCCCGCGCCCGCTCCGGCGAGGCGCGCCAGAAATACGACGCGCTGGAGAGGTCCCGCAAGGAACTCGCCGGGGACATTACCGGCGAACTGGTGATGTTCTCGCTCCAGAAAGATTTTTACTACCCCTACTACGGCCTGCGAGACCTGTCCAAGGACATGCTCATGCGCTCGGCCATGCTTAACAAGCGCGCCCTCCTGGCCAAGATCAAGGGCGAGAGCGCCCGGGTGAACAAAGACCTCACCGAACTCCGGGCCCGGGGCCTGGAGCTCCGCGCCAGGGAAGAATTGCTGGCCAAGCAGAGCAGCGCCCACAAGAACCTGGTGCGCAGCAAGCAGGGCGAGCTGGAAAAGACGCGCGAGCAGCAGGCCAAGCTGGAGCGGGAACTGGACAACCTGCAGGCCGCCGCGCAGGGCCTGACGCGGCTGGTCAAGAAACTTCAGAAGCAGGCGCCTTACCGCAGCAACGAAGGGGCCGCCGAGCTGCCCATCGCCAGGGGCTCCATGGCCTGGCCGGCGCACGGCAAGGTTATCAGCCGCTTCGGCCGCGAAGATATCCCCGGCCTCAAGACCTGGATAGTCCGCGAGGGCATCCGCATCGCCACCCTGGACGGGGCTCCCGTCACGGCCGCGCTGGGCGGCAAGGTCATCTACGCGGGCCCGTTCCGCACCTACGGCAACGTGGTCATAGTGGACCATGAGAAGGGCTTTTTCACCATCTACGGGCTGCTCAGCCGCATAGACGCGGCCAAGGGGCAGGCGGTGCTGCCCGGCAGCCTGCTGGGCCTGGCCGGCGAGGATACGCAGGCCGTCAGTTCCGGCAAGAAATCCCCAGGCAGCGCCGTCTATTTCGAGATCCGCAAGGGTGACCGGGCCCTGGACCCCCTTAAGTGGCTTAAAAATTAGATATAATTTTTGTATATAAGGCGGCGGCCCTGCGGCTGCCGTCGTTCGCCTTTTTCAGCCGGGAGCTTCAATGAAGAATCTACGCAAGTTGGCGCTGGTAACCTTATCCGCACTGGTCATAGGGGCGGTCTTCCCCTACGTTAATTTCGCGCTGGACAATACCTACCAGCAGCTTAAGGTCATAGTGGACGTGCTGGAGCTCATCAAGGACAGTTACGTAGAGCAGATAGACCCCCAGAAGCTGGTTTACGGCGCCGCCCGCGGCATGGTAGAGGAACTGGACGATTTCTCGCAGTTCATGGAGCCGGACGTTTACGACCGCGTCAAGAGCGATACCGAAGGCGAATTCGGCGGCATCGGCATCCGCGTGGACTCCAAGGACGGCTGGCTCACCGTGGTGACCCCGCTGCCCAATACCCCCGCTTTCCGCGCGCAGATGATGCCCGGAGACAAGATCATAAAAATAGAGGGCGTCACCACCAAGGACCTCATTATAGACGAGGCCATCAAGAAGCTGCGCGGCAAGCCCGGCACCCAGGTGAAGATAACCACCGCCCGCGAGCCCGAGGAAAAGGGCGCCGAGTGGATAACGAAGGACATCACCCTCACGCGCGAGCTGATAAAGGCCGAGAACGTGAAGTGGCGCATGCTCGACAATAAGACCGGGTACATCAAGATAGTGGAGTTCACCGGCCACTGCACCGAGAATTTCTCCAAGGCCATCGCCGAGCTCAAGGGCAAAGGCATGGAGTCGCTGGTACTGGACCTGCGCTACAACCCGGGCGGCCTGCTGTCGGCCGCCGTGGACATTTCCAAGATGTTCATGAACGACAACAAGATGATAGTCTTCACCAAGGGCCGCAAGCCGGAGAACTACCAGGAATTCCGCGCCAATGGCACGGCCGCCTACGAGACGCTGCCGATGGTGATCCTGGTGAACCGGTATTCCGCCTCGGCCAGCGAGATCGTGGCGGGCGCCATGCAGGACAATAAACGCGCCGTCATCATAGGCGAGCGCTCGTTCGGCAAGGCCAGCGTGCAGAGCATGATCCCGCTGTCCGATAAATCGGCGCTGCGGCTGACGATAGCCAAGTATTACACGCCCAGCGGCAAGTCCATCCAGCACGACGAGAAGAACGAGCACGGCGGCATCTCCCCCGACATCGAAGTGAAGGTGCCGGTGGAGACCGAGAAAAAGCTTATCCAGCAGGCCGACGAGATCTATTTCCCCGGCAAGGACGACAAGGACGGCAAGAAAAAGGACCTGGTCCGCGACGAAGTAGTGGAGCGCGCCATGGAACTGCTGAAAGCGCGCGAAGTGCTGGGTAACCTCAAGCCCGGCAAATAGCCCTTGGGGTCAGGTCTTGATTTTTAGCGCTGTGGGTCTATTCTCCCGCTGAAAGATCAAGCCGTGGCCCCGTGCTAAAAATCAAGACCTGACCCCTAATGAGAATACTCGCTTTCGAGACCACCTGCGACGAAACCTCGGCGGCCGTGCTTGAGGGGCGGGTGTTGCGCTCTAATTCCGTTTTTTCGCAGATAAAACTCCATCGTAAATACAGCGGCGTAGTGCCCGAGCTCGCCAGCCGGGCCCACCTTGAAAAGATACCTTTCGTACTGGCCGGCGCGCTGGGCGCGGCCGGCGTGCGCGTCCCGCTGCGCCCCGGGGTCTTCGACGCGGTAGCGTTTTCGCGCGGGCCCGGGCTGCCCGGAGCGCTGATGGTGGGCCGGGTGGCCGCCGAGGCCGCGGCCCGGCTTTGCGGTGCGCCGCTTATAGGGGTGAGCCATCTGGAAGGCCACCTGCTGGCCTGTGAGTTCGAGGGGGGGCGCGTGAAGCGGCCCCTGGAGTTCCCGTTGCTGGCGCTGATAGTTTCGGGCGGCCACACGGAGATGTGGCACGCGCGCGGCTACGGCGACTACCGGGTACTGGGCCGCACGCGCGACGACGCCGCGGGCGAGGCTTTCGACAAGGTGGCCAAGCTGCTGGGCCTGCCGTATCCGGGCGGCCCGTCCGTGGAGAAGGAAGCCGCCAAGGCCCGAGGAAAAGGCCCTGTTTTTCCCCGGCCGTACATGCCGGGAACAAGGGATTTTTCTTTCAGCGGGCTTAAGACGGCCGTCAGTTACTACCTGGCCGGCAAGCTGGGGCAGGATTTTTACAAGCGCAAGCTGAGGCTGCCGGCGCGCGAGAGCGCGCAGGTCTGCCAGGCCTTCCAGGAGGCCGTGGCCGGGACGCTGGTGAGGAAAGCCGAGGAAGCCGCGGCCGAATTGGGGCTTAAGCGCATAGCGGTGGGAGGCGGGGTTTCCGCCAACGGCGCGCTGCGCGCGGCTTTCGGCGGGTTGAAAGGCTTCGAGGTACGGTTTTCAGAGAAGGCTTACTGCTCCGACAACGCGGCCATGGTGGCGCTGTGCGCGCTGCGGCGGCTGGAGGCGGGAAAGTTCGCCAACAGCCTGCGCGTGGCCCCGGAGCTGGACCAGCCCGGCTGGTGAGGGGGACGTTCTTAACTATTGGACTATTTGCGCTCACTACCGGCTTAGGCCCGGAATGGCAATAGTCCAATAGTTAAGAACGTCCCCGAAACAAAAGCTTAACAATCGCGCGGTATATTTATAAGTATCAGGACGGTTGAGTTTCAGAACGAATGAAGATCTGGCTGCTATCGGACTATGACCATCGCAAGCATCTCGCTTTCAAGAGCATGCTGGCGAGGTTCTCCGCCGCTTTCCCGGACGCGAAGGCGGAATTCTCCGTTAAGAGCCGCCGCAGCCTCTGGGAGAGCCTCTTCGCCCACCTGCGCGACCCCAAGCGCAACCCGCTGGCCGACGTCATAGAGATCCCGCAGAACTGGACCGAACTGCTGTCGAGGCTGGGGCTGATAGCCGAGCTCGGCGGCCGGGTGGACGCCCTGGCGCACCGCCGTTTTCCCGATTTTGTGCTCAAGGAACTGTGCCGTAACGACGAGAGCCGCGCCTTCTCCGCCCCGTGGTGGCTGGAAGCGCCGGCGCTGTTCTACCGGCCGCAGGCGCTTAAGGGCGCCGTGTCCGACCCGGAAGCCGAGCTGGCTTCCTGGGACGGGTTCCGCGCCGCGCTCGACCGCGTGGCGGCGCCCTCGAGGCGCAAGGAATTCCGCGTCCTTTCCGTGCCGGGCTCTTCGGGCCCGGTTTCCGTGGCCGACGTACTGCCGCGCGTCTGGGGCCGCCGGGGCGGCCTATTCTCCGACGATTTTAACCGCGCCACGTTCACCCGCGAGGAGACCGCCGGCGGCGTGGAGGACTGGCTGGAACTTGCCATCAGCGGCAAGATCGAGATCTTCAGCCCGGACCGTTTCGAGAACGGCCCGCGCCCGGCCGAAGAGTGCGCCTTCATCATGTCGCCGCGCAAACTCTCCGGGCGCTCCGGCCTGCGCATGCTGCCCTACCCCGGCTATCCTTCGGGCGGCGGGCTGATGCTGGTGTACAACCTCAGCGTCTCCGCCTCGGGCAAGGACCCGGAAGGCGCGGCCGCCTTCGTGTCCTGGGCGCTGGAGAACCGCAACCTGTCGCTTTTTGCCGAGAGTTTCGGCGTGTTCCCGTGCCTCAAGCCGGCGTTCGAAGAGCGCCTGCGAGACGAGCGCGAGGGCGACGTTTACCGGCGACTCTTCTCCGCCCCGGAACTTAAACCGAATATAATGGTGTACCCTACCGCGGAACTGCTGCTGGAGCGCGCGTTGTGGAACCTGTCGCTCAAGATAGCCCGCCGCGACTACGACCGCGAGGACCTGACGCGGGAACTGATAATGGCCCAGGGGGAGGCCGATTACCTGCTTTCGCTGTATTAGCGACATGAACAAGAACTCCAGGGGAACTTACGCGGCCGCGCCGGTCGGGGCTTTCTACGAAGGCCGCGACGCCTTCATGCGCGCCGCGCTGGAGTCCGTCTCGGAACGCTTCGGGCTGGACGCCGCCTCCTTTTACGAATTCGACGAGAAGCCCGGCCTGCTGCGCCTGCGCCTGCGCTACGCCGCCGGCGTCTCCTTCGAGCACGAGGAGGACCTGCGCCCCGCTCCCGGTTCTTCCGTGTCCCGCGCGCTGGACACGCTGGAGCCGGTAACCGCCAAGTCGCCGGGCGGCAGCTACCTCTATTCTCCCTTCCGTTTCGACTATTGCGACCCGGCCGGAGGCCACGGCGTGGTGCCCTGCTTCGGGGTGGTGCGGCTGGAGCGCGGCCCGCGCAAGCGCGGCTTCTCCGCGGCGGAGGCCGCCAAGGCCGACGGCTACCTCAAGTCCTTCCTGCGAGATTATTACAAAGCGGAGTTCTTTTCGCTCAACCGCAAGTACGACAAGAACGTGGCCGCGATCACCGAGCTGACCGAGGTGTTCGCCACCGCGCTGCGCGTGCGCGACAGCTTCAAGCACATCCTCGCCGGCATCCAGACCTATTTCGGCTTCGACCGCGTACGGCTCTACCTCATCGACGAGAAGAACCGCAAGCTCAAGGGCGAACTGTCCGCCGACATCCGCGGCCAGATCAAGAGCATTTCCTACGAAGAGATCCCGCTGGAGCCGGGCGCGCACCGGTTCGCCGATATAGTGCTGGGGCGCAGTTCCGGGGCCTTTATGGAGCGCTACAAGGACTGCGTGCTGTACATGCCGCTGTCCGTGCAGGGCGTCACCATCGGCCTGCTTATCGTGGACAACCTGCTCAGCCAGCAGCGCATAGAGCCGCAGGAACTGGCCATGCTCAAGTCCTTCGGCGGCCAGATAGCGCTGGCCGTGGATAATTCCCGCCTGTTCGACAAGGTAGAGGAACTCTCGCTTTACGATGAGCTGACCAAGCTGCCGCTGCGCCGCTACTTCAACCAGCGCTTCCAGGAAGAGTTCTACCGCGCGGAGCGCTTCAAACAGCCGCTGGCGCTGATCTGGGCCGACGTGGATTACTTTAAAGAGGTCAACGATACCTACGGCCACCAGATCGGCGACAAGGTGCTTAAAGAAGCCGGCCGCGTGATACTTTCCAACCTGCGCAAGATAGACTTCCCCTGCCGCTACGGTGGCGACGAGATCATTATCCTGCTGCCGCAGGCCAGCGGCGAGGAGGCCAGGCGCCTGGCCCAGCGTCTCAGCACGGAGCTGGCGGAACTGCGCATCCCGGTGCCGTTCTCCAAGGCCAAGGAGCTGCGCGTGACGCTCTCCATAGGTATTTCCACCTTCCCGCAGGACGCCTCCACCATGGACGCCCTGCTGGAGAAGGCCGACGACGCGCTGTACTGGGTGAAATCGCACGGGCGAGCCAGGATAGCCCTTTATTCCGACGTGGCCGAGGAACGCAAAAAGGCGGAGACTCCCGGAGGGACGAATGACGCACCACCGAAATAAGATCGCACTGGCGGCGCTGCTGGCCGCGGCCGGCGCGGTCCCCGCGGGCGCCGTCTTCGAAGACGTCGCCGCCGGCGCCCGGCAGCTGGGGCTGGGCGGCCAGGGGGCAGGCCTCGAGGACCCGCTTTCGGTTTTCGCCAACCCGGCGCTGCCCGGCGCCATCCGCAAGTTCGAATCCGGCGCGCATTTCACGGGCTCGCACCGCACCACGCAGGGACCGGCCGACTTCAGTTCCTACGGCGCCTGGGCGTCGCTGCCGCGCATGGCTTACGGCAGGATGGGGACGCTGTCCCTGGCCGGCCTCTACCGCGACGACGGCGGGCTGGTGACGGAGAAGACCATCCTCGTGGGCTGGGGGTCCAGCAACCTTAAGCGCCTGGACACGGGCCTCCTGGATTTTGGCGCCAATTTCAAGATCATGTCCGCGGCCATGTCGGCCGGGAAGGACTCGGGGATGGGCATAGGCCTGGACCTGGGCGCGGCTTTCCGCCCGGACAGTTCACATACGGTGGGCTTCTCCATCCTGAACCTTAACAATCCGTCCTACAAACTCGGCGAGCTCAAGGATAACGCCCCGCGCGTGATGCGCTTCGGCGTTTCCGAACGGCGCGACGACTATACGCTTTCCCTGGACCTGGCCAAGCGCTCCGGCTCCGCAGGGCGCAAGGGCAATATCAGCCTGACGCCGGGAGTGGAGCACCTGTGGCGCACGGAGCGGTCCGGGCGGTTCTTCTCGCGCTTCGGCCTGAACCTGGCCTCGGGGGCTTCGGCGCTGAGCGCCGGCCTGGGCTGGAAGCACTCGGCCTCGGAGCTGTCCTACGGCATGGCGGTGCCGCTCACCGGCATGATAATTCCGGCGCATTCTATCACGCTGGCGCTGCGCTTCGGCGACCGCGACACCGAAGGCGAGTACGCCCGCATGATCAAGCAGGAGATCAAGTACCGCAAGGACCTGGTAGAGGCGCTCGACGAGTCCGCTCGCCGCGAGGCGCTGCTCAAGGAAGAACTTTCCTCGCTGAAATCCGAGATAGACTCCCTGAACGGCAAGCTCAAGGAGACGCGCGACCAGAAGGCCGCGGTGGCGGGGGAGAAAGAGCGGCTGGCCTCCATTGTGCGCAGGCAGGAAGCGGCCGAGGCGGAGCTTAAAGCGATGTCCGCCAAGCGCGCCGCCGACAGGCTAAACCACCTGCGCTACGAATACAGCAACGACTGGCAGGCCTACCTGAAGCTGCAGGGCGGCGGCGCGCCGCCCGACGTGCTGAAAGGGTCCCTGCAGCGCATGATAGCCGAGTTCCAGGACGCCGGCATCGACATCTCGCCGGCCACCGTGGAGCTCCAGTCCCTGTTGTCCGGCAAGTAGGCTCGGCAAGGGTGTGGCCCCGTCGGGTCGGTGTCTCGCACACCGTGCTCGCACCTTGTCGCTCGGGCTCGTCGCTTACGTAAGCCTCGCCCTGCGCGACAACCCGCCGGAACCACACCCTTGCCGAGCCAGAGGGAGCCGGCCTGTTCTCTGAGCGAGCGTTAGGGCGCAGGGCCAAGTGCCGGAGCGGACGGCCTATCATTATGGCCGCGGCGGCGCTGTCTGAGCCGAGCACTGTGTGCG
>JACRER010000004.1 GCA_016234365.1 Elusimicrobiota bacterium
CAGCCTCTCCTACGCCGCGGCCAAAGACAACCCCTCCGCGCGCTTCGCGGCCGACCCTGCTTGCCCCGTCTGCGCTTTCGCCCTGGTCTACAAAGCGCCCCGCTTCGGCGCCAGCCCTACCGCCTCCTCTCGCGCCTTCCTTAAGTTCAAGGCCGAGCCCTGGTTCCCGATGCTCTTCGAGAAGAAGGCCGAACTGGATATGGCCGATTCTTCGCGCGCCGAGGTTTATGCCAGGCTGCCGGACCGCATGCGGTTCTTCGAGGACGGGCCGCACAAGGTGCGCAACCTGCAACTGGGGCCGCTCAAGATAGACGAAGGGACTTTGACGTTGGGCAAATACGACGAGAAGACCGGAGTTTACGGCTCCGCGCGCCTCTTCGCCCCTTACGCCTCCGTGCTGGGCGGGGATATCTACGGCCTCACCGCGGACATCTCCGGCCTGTCCGCCGCCGGGCCGGGCCTGGCCCCCTTTGTGCCGGGCGGAGTTTCCGCCGTGCAGATCCGCTCCGCCAAGATCAGCGCCTACGCCGTAGAGCGTTTCCTGGCCGACCGCTTCCCGTTCCTGGCCGAACTGGAAGTCAAGATGGACGAGACCCTGGGCGTCACCGCGCTGGTGCGCGGCCGCCGGCTGTCCGCCGACTTCGAAGTCAGGGCCTCGGGACCCTCGGCCATAGAAGCCCGCCCGGCCCAGGTTTCCATCGGCCCGGTGATGATCCCGGATTACCTGCTGCGCCTCTTCACTTTCCGTTATGATTTTTCCGACAGCCCGTATAAGATCACCCTTTCCAGCCTTAAGCTGGGGGGACAGATGGCCGAGATAAACTGATGAAAAAATTGCTGCCGCTCCTCCTGCTTTTCTCTTGTGCCTGCGTCGAAGTTCCGACGGACAGCCTTCCGGCCGAAGAGGCCCGCCTGCCTGTGGCGAGCCCTTTCAAGGGCCTGGACCCGGGCTACAAGACCGTGGAGAGCGCCCATTTTTCCCTGGACGCGTACTCTTCCTCCTCGGCCGCCCTTTATTCCTCCCTGTGCGAGGAGAACTACACCCGCATCATGCAGGATCTCGGGCTTTATTCCTTTGTCCCGGCGCGGCCTTACAACGTGGTGGTGTACCGCGACGCGGCCGAATACCGCGCCAAGACCGGCCAGCCGGAATGGTCCGGCGGCGCAGCTTACGGCAACGCGCTCCTGCTCGTGGAAGGGGATAACCTGCGCGCCACCATGGCGCACGAGATGACGCACCTGGTCTTCAACGAATTCATGGGCCTGTCCCAGGCCGCTTCCCTGCGCTGGCTCAACGAGGGCGTGGCCGTTTACGAGGAGAGCCGCTCCAACCAGCTCTCGGCCGGTTACTACGCTTCCCGCGTGGCCGACGCGGTGGCCCCCAACCCCATCCCTTTCTCCCAGATGGTGAACCTGGCGCCGGCCAACGAGTCCCAGCGCAACGTGGACCGCTGGTACGCCCAGGTGGGGTCCGTGGCCGGCTTCCTGATACGCCAGGGCGGCTCGTTCAACTTCTCCACCTTCCTGGGCCGCCTGCGCGACGGCGCCGCCGTGGATTCCGCGCTGCTGGGCGTTTACGGCGGCCTCTGGAAGGCGCTCGGCGACCTGGAAAAAGGCTGGCTGCTGGAAGTGAAACGCTGAATGGACAAAACCGCTCCGGTTAAACCTTTGAAGAAAGCCGTAGTGCCGCTGGAAGGCGTGCACTGCGCTTCCTGCGTGGCCCGGCTGGAGACCGGGCTGGGCGCGCTGCCCGGCATGCGCAGCGTCTCGGTCAACCTGCCTTCCCGCACCGCCTTTCTCTCCTACGACCCGGCGGCGCTTACGTCGGCCGTCATTTCCGGCAAGATAGAGGCGCTGGGGTATAAGGCGCTGGCTTTCTCCGAATCCGCAGCCTCGGCGGAGAATACCGCTCTGGCGGAGCTTTCCCGGGAAAAGCAGGTCTTCCTGTCGCGCTTCCTGCTGGCCCTGGCCCTGACGGGCTTCATGCTGACGGACTACCTCTTTATTTTCTCTTCGTACACCATGATGGCCGCCGCGGGCCTGGCGTGGTGGTTCGCCGGGCTGCATTTTCACGAGGGGCTGCTGCGGGCGCTGAAGGCGCGCACCGCCGACATGAATACCCTGGTCTCGCTGTCCACCAGCGTCACCTTTTTCTACGGCGTCTTCGTGACGCTGTTCCCGTCCACCGGGGCGCATTACCACGCGCAATGGCACGAAGTGGGCATGCTGATAACTTTCATCAACCTGGGCCGCTGGCTGGAGGCCCGCTCGCGCAGCCGCGCCGGAGAGGCCGTGGCCAGGCTGTTCCAGATAGCGCCCAAGTTCGCGCGGCGCATTAACGGCGGCCGCGAGGAGACCGTGCCTGTGGCGGAGATCCTGCCCGGCGACGTGGTGCTGCTGCGTCCCGGCGAACAGGGGCCCGTGGACGGCCGCGTGAGCGCCGGTGCGTCCTCCGTGGACGAAAGCCTGCTCACCGGGGAGACCTTCCCCGCGGATAAGGTCCCCGGCGCCATGGTTTACGCCGGGACGGTGAATAAGACCGGCTCGCTGGAGTTCACCGCGGCCGGCGTGGGCGAAGAGACCATGCTCATGCGCATCGTAAAGGCGGTGGAAGAGAGCCAGGCCGAGAAGGGGGAAGTGCAGCACCTGGTGGATAAGATCTCCGCGTGGTTCGTGCCGGCCGTCTTTTTTGTGGCTATCGCTTCCGCCGGGCTGTGGCTGCGCTACGCCGACCTGCCGCGCGCCATAAATATTTTCGCCGCCGTGCTGGCCGTGGCCTGCCCATGCGCCATGGGCCTGGCCGTGCCCATGGCCGTCGCCGTGGGCTTCGGCCGTGCCGCCTCCTCCGGCATCCTTATCCGCAACGCCGACGTGCTGGAGCGGGTTTCCGGAGTGGACGTAGTGATCTTTGACAAGACCGGCACCCTCACCGAAGGGCGCCTGCGCCTGGGCGAACTGCGCCCGTGGGAGATCTCCGCGGCCGGGCTGCTGGAACTGCTGGTTTGCGCCGAAGCAAGGTCCGAGCACCCGTTCGCCGAAGCCGGGCGCGCCCGTGCCGCCGCGGCGGGGGTAATGGCCTCGGCGGGCGGCGCTTTCGAGGCCGTGCCAGGCAAAGGCGTGCGGGCCGGCTCCGGGGCCGGGGAGATACTGGCAGGCAGCCTCAGATGGTTCGATGAGATAGCCGTCCGCGTGCCGGAAGCGGCCCGCGCGGAAATAACCGCCTCGCCGGACTCCATGCTGCTGGTGGCCCTCGACGGAAAATTCAAGGGCCACGCGCGGCTTTCCGATTCACTTCGCTCCGGTACGGCGGAAATGGTGGCCGAACTTAAGGCTGCCGGCATAGAACCCGTGCTGGCCTCCGGCGACCGCGCCGCCGTGGTAGCCGCCGCCGCCGCCGCCGCCGGCATAAAGACTTTTCACGGCGAAGTTTTTCCGGAGGAGAAGCGCAGCCTGGTGATGCGCTATAAGGCGTTGGGCAAGCGGACCGCAATGGTGGGCGACGGTTTTAACGACGCGCCGGCCCTGTCGGAGGCCGATATCGGCATGGCCATGCGCTCCGGTACCGACGTGGCCGCCCAGGCCAGCGATATCACGCTCATGCATAACGACCTGCGCTCCGTGCTGATAGCGGTCAAGATCTCGCGCGCCATCAGGCGCGTCATAAACCAGAACCTCGCGTGGGCCTTCGTCTACAACGCCGCGCTTATCCCGCTGGCGGCCGGGGCCTTCTACCCGTGGTGGGGCGTGGTGATACCGCCGTATTTCGCCGGCGGGGCCATGGCCCTCAGTTCCGTTTCCGTAGTAATGAATTCGCTGCGCCTCAAACGCGCGAAAATTTAAGGAGAGCGATATGAAGAATAATAACGTCACGTCTTTCGGTTATTCGCAGAACCAGGCCCAGAGCGTAAAGCGCATAAAACTGCCGGAGATAGAGGCCTGGGAGAACCAGTACCGCCGGGACTACGTAATAAAGATAGTGCACCCGGAGTTCACCTCCGTCTGCCCCAAGACCGGCCTGCCGGACTTCGGCACCATAACCGTGGAGTATGTGCCCGGCAAACTCTGCCTCGAGCTGAAATCCCTGAAATACTATTTCCTCCAGTACCGCAACTGCGGCATCTTCATGGAGAACATAGCCAACCGCGTGCTCGACGACGTGGTGAAGGCCATAAAGCCCAGGAGCTGCACCGTCACCGGCGACTTTACCCCGCGCGGCGGCCTGAGTTCTATAATAACGGCCCAGTATAAGGCCAAAAGGTAGCCCCCAAAAAGGTAGCTGCTACCTTTTTTTGATATAATATTTTTATTGAAGCGAGGCCCAGTTGGCGCAGCGGTAGCGCGTTCCCTTGACATGGGAAAGGTCACAGGTTCGATCCCTGTACTGGGCACCAGATTTGTAGAAAGGGCCCGTTAGAACCCGGAGACGGGAGCTGGCGGGCGGTTTTTTTGGGAGGAACAATGTACAAGATCCTTATAGCGGCCACGGCTTTTCTGCTGACCCCGGCCCTAGACGCCCAGGTCAAGATTATGGCCCCGGCGGCCGGCTTTGGCGTTTACGCGCCCAAAGACTGTTCCGCTTTCCCGACTAACGGAGTGCTCTCCTATACCGCTTCCACCAACCACGTGCGGCTTTACCAGGCTTACGTCAAGAACGTCAATAACCTGCTGCAGCGGTTTAAGGAACTCGAGCAGGAAGGCAAGGCCGACACCGCCGATTACGCCGAACTGAAGCGCCGTTTCGGCTGGGAATTCAACGGCATGCGCCTGCACGAACTGTACTTCGCGCAATTCGGAGCGGCGCCGCTGGCGGAGAACTCGGAACTGCGCCAGGCGCTGGCCGCGCAGTTCGGCAGTTTCGACGCGTGGCAGGCGGCGTTTACGGGGCTGGCGCAGACGCGCGGCGCCGGCTGGGCGGTACTGGCCTACGACAGGCCCGCCAAGCGGTTCCTCAACGTGTGGATAACCGATCACGACAAGGGCGTCCCCGCCGGCGTGGAACTGTTGCTGGTGCTGGACCTGTTCGAACACGCCTACCTGACGGATTTTCAGCTGGACAGGGCCCGCTACGCACAGGCCGCCTGGGGCGCTTTGAACTGGCCGCTCATAGAAAAAAGATTCGCTAAATAAAGGAAATCATGGCTGACGACAACAAAGAAGAACTAGTCCACAAAATGCGCCACTCGCTGGCGCACGTAATGGCCCAGGCCGTAATGGAGCTGTGGCCCGGCGTGAAGTTCGGCATAGGCCCCGCCATAGACAACGGCTTCTATTACGATTTCGACCTGGAGCACCACTTCACCCCGGAAGACCTGCCCGCCATAGAGAAGAAGATGAAGCACATCATAGGCGCGGCCCATAAATTCGAGCGGCTGGAACTGCCCCGCGCCGAGGCCCTTAAGCACTTCGGCGAAAAGGGGGAGAAATACAAGGTGGAGCTCATCAACGACCTGCCCGAGGGCTCGGTCATCTCCGTCTACAAGAGCGGCCCCTTCGAGGACCTGTGCAAGGGCCCGCACGTGGAGCACACCGGCAAACTTAAGGCCTTCAAACTTACGCACGTGGCCGGCGCCTACTGGCGCGGCAGCGAGAAGAACGCCATGCTGCAGCGCATCTACGCCGTGGCCTTCGAGACCCAGGACGAGCTTAACGCCTATCTGAAACAGCAGGAAGAGGCAGCCAAGCGCGACCACCGCAAGCTCGGCCGCCAGCTGGACCTTTACAGCATCAACGAGACCGTGGGGCCAGGCCTGGTGCTGTGGCACCCCAATGGCGCCCGCATCCGCCACGAAATGGAGACCTTCTGGAAGGAAGAGCACTTCAAGGGCGGCTACGACCTGGTGAACACTCCTCATATCGGCCGCGCCCAGTTGTGGGAGACCTCCGGCCACCTGGGCTTTTACAAAGAGTCCATGTACGCCCCCATGGACATAGACGGCATAGAGTACTACGCCAAGCCCATGAACTGCCCGTTCCACATAGAGATCTACAAGGCCAATTCGCACAGCTACCGCGACCTGCCGCTGCGCTGGGCGGAGCTGGGCACGGTATACCGCTTCGAGAAAGCGGGCGTGCTGCACGGCCTCATGCGTGTGCGCGGCTTTACCCAGGACGACGCGCACCTTATCTGCACCCAGGAGCAGATGGAGTCCGAGGTCATAGAAGTGCTGCGCTTCAGTATGAACATACTGCGCACCTTCGGCCTCAAGGACATAAAGGCCTACCTTGCCACCCGCCCCGAGGGCGCCGTGGGCGAGCCTGCCCTGTGGGAGGACGCGCAGAAGAGCCTGCGCGCGGCCGCCGAAAAAGAGGGCGTGCCCGTGACCCTCGACGAGGGCGGCGGCGCCTTCTACGGCCCCAAGATCGACCTCAAGGTGAAGGACTCCATAGGCCGCGAGTGGCAGATGAGCACCATCCAGTTCGACTTCAACGAGCCGGAGCGCTTTGGCATAGAATACACCGGCCCCGACGGCGCCAAGCACCGCCCGTACATGATCCACCGCGCGCTGATGGGCAGCCTGGAGCGGTTCTTCGGCGTGCTCATAGAGCATTACGCCGGGAATTTCCCGCTGTGGCTGGCCCCGGTGCAGGTAAAGGTGCTCAACATCACGCAGGAAGAGGAAGGCTACGCCAGGGAAGTGGAGGCCAAACTGAAGGCCGCCGGCCTGCGCGTAAAGAGCGACCTGCGCAACGACACCATTAACGCCAAGGTGCGCGACGCCGCCATGCTCAAGATCCCCTACCTGGTGGTGGTGGGGAAAAAGGAAAAGGACGCCGGCACGGTAACCCTGCGCCTGCGCGGCAACAAGTCCGTCTTCGGCGTGAACCTCGACGAGTTCCTCGCCAAGGCCAAAGAGGAAGCCTCCTCCCGTTCCCTCCCCGGTTCCTATTGAGGTCGGGCCTCACTAGGAGGCCCGGCCTCAATAGGGGATCCCGACAGTATGGTGTCGGGATCGTCTGCTATGCTTTTCTTGGGATGGGAGGGTTTATGCGAAAGGAAATATTTTCGGAAGGGGAGATTTATCATATCTACAACCGCGGAACGGATAAGCGTGCAATATTCGACGCCAATAACGATCGACACCGCTTTCTGTTCTACCTCTGTGAAATGAACAGGTGTGAGCCCGTTAGAAACATAGGATATTATTTCGGAAGTGAAAGTGGCCGCCTGTTGGAAAACACTTCGGGGGAAAGGCATGTCGCATTGCTTGGCTATGTGCTTATGCCGAACCATTATCACCTGATCCTTAAGCAGCTGAGGCACAATGGCATAAGTTCCTTTATGCAAAAATTGGGCACCGCTTACGCGATGTACTATAACAAACGGTATCAGCGTGCCGGAGTTCTCTTTCAGGGCCGGTATAAAGCTATCCGGCTCACTCAGGATACACACTACAATTACCTGCCGTTTTATACACATGCCAATCCTTTGAAGCTATACCCCGATGTCGGAACTGTGGATGGGCAGTTGGAAATATTGCGACACTATCCCTGGAGTAGTTATCGGGATTATGCCGGGTTGCCTGGCTCATACGGGATTACGAATACTTCAGTTCTAAAAGAACTGTTCGCTGAGGACGGCGGATTCATCGCATATATGACCAAATGGCTGGAAAACAAGGGGTATCCAACTAGTGAGGCCGGGCCTCACTAGGAGGCCCGGCCTCACTAGACCTAGATATCTATATAATTTGATAAAATGGGGGGGATGAAAACTTTCCTGCTATTAATGCTGATGGCCTGCGCGGCGCAGGCGTCAGCCCAACTGCAGCTTTCGCAGCTCAGCGAAGACGAAGCCGCCTTCCGCAACCTTGCCGGCCTTTACGAAAGCGCCACCGACCGCGCCGCCGTGATAGACGCCTTCCAGAAATTCGTGAAGCAGTATCCCAAAAGCCCTCGCGCCCCCGACGCGCGCTTTATGCAGGGCGAAGCTTACATGGCCAAAGGCCTGGAGCTGCTGCGCCAGGAAAAACTCTCCAAAATGGCCTCCGACGACCGCATGCTGGCCGGCGTTAACCCTGCCGCCATCGCCGAACTCAACAGCGCCGCCGGCGCTTACGAAGCCACCATCAAGGATTACTCCAAGAGCGGCCTGGAAGCCAGCGCGCAGTACCGCGAGGGCGAGGCCTATTACAACATGGGCGGCTGGGAGCGCGCCCTGAAGGAATTCCTGAAGGTAGAGGACAAATACCCAAAGAGCTACATAGTGCCCGAGAGCCTGCTGGGCGCCGTCTACGCCAACATCGCCATGGGCCGCTACCAGGACGCGCAGGCGAGCCTTTTCCGCCTGGAGGAGACCTTTTTGCCGTATGCGCGCGAGCCCGCAGTGGTGTTCGCCAAGGCCGTCATAGAGCTCAACCGCAAAAATTACCCGTCGGCGCAGAAGCTGTTCCTGCAGCTCAGCACGCCGGAGGCGCGCTTTTTCCTGGGCAAAGCCTACCTCTACGAGGGGAAAACGTACATGGCCGCCTCGGTCTTCGAGAAAGTGCTCAAGGATTTTCCGGACGCCGACTTTAAAGAAGAGGCGGAATTCCTGGCCGCGGATTCCTTCTTCCACGCCAGCGACTTCGACGGCGCCATCACCAAGTACCAGAATTTCCTGAAGAAATACCCGGAGTCCAAACTGCGCAGCGCCGCCGTGTTCCGCATAGGCGCGAGCCTCTTCAACAAGAAGGACTACCCAAGCGCCCGCTCCAATTTCCAGAGCGTGATAGACAAGAACCCTCGCGACTTTTTTGCGCCGTACGCGCAGTACTTTATAGCCGAATCCTACCTGGAGAACAAGCAGACGCGCGACGCGCTGTTCGCCTATACCAAGGTCACCACCGGCTACGGCGCCTCTTCCGTGGCGCCGGCCAGCGCCTATAAACTGGCCTGGTGCCAGTACGTGCTGGGCGACTACCTGCAGGCCGTGCACGCGCTGGACAGCTTTCTTATCCTCTACCCCTCGCATGCGCTGGCCAAGAACGCCTACTACCTCAAGGGCACCGCGCAGCTGGAACTGCGCAAGACCGACGACGCCCTGCGCTCCTTCCAGAACGCGGTGGACATGGCGCCGTCCAGCGACGTGGCCGAACAGGCCATGTTCATGATCCTGCGCGCGGAGTACGACCGCGGCAATTTCAACAGCATGCTCACGTCGTACCAGTTCATCTTCAAGCACCTGCCGCCGGCGGGTTCCAAGTGGCGGGCGCTGAGCCTGCTGTACGTGGCCGAGGCCTACATGGCGCTCAACCTCACGGATGACGCCCGCAACATCTACACCACCATCGCCCGCATCTACCCCAACGACGTCTCCGCCATGTACGCGCAGGACGGCCTGGTGTGGTGCCTGGCCATAGCGGGGGACACGGAGGGCGCCGCCCGCGCCCGGGAGAAACTCAAGGCGCTCAAAACGCAGTTCGCCGACGCCATCCAGCCCACCGGCGCCGACGCCATGGCGCTGGCCGACAGCAATTTCAACCGCAAGGAATTCGAGAAGGCCTACCAGATGTACGAAGCCTTTGCGGCCGAGCAACCGCGCGATTCCTACGCCCCTGTGGCCCTGTACCGCGCCGGCCTGGCCCTTTACCGCCTGCGCTACTACAGCCAGGCCGTCGAGACCTGGAGCCGCCTCAGCCGCGACTACCCCAAGGCCCCGGAGACCGAGCTGGCTGACTTCCAGATAGCCGACACCTGGTTCCGCGCGCAGAAGTACGCCGAGTCCGTGGGCGCCTACGAGGCCATCATCGCCAAGTATCCCAAGAGCGATAAGCTGCCGCTGGCATGGCTGCGTTTGGCGCAGGTGCGCTATAACCTCAAGCAGGACGCGCAGGCCCTGGAGCAGGCCAAAACCGCCGTCTCCAAGTACCCCGACGCGCCCGAGGCCGCCGACGCCTTCGACCTGGCCGAGGCCGCCTTCGACCGCACGCTCTCGCTGGATTTCAAGGCCTGGTTCGAAGACCTGGCCGCCCGCCAGCCGGCGGACCGGACTTCCGGCGAGGCCACGTTCCGCCTGGGCCGCCGCTACTTCGAAAAGAAGGATTACGCCGCCGCCGTGGCCGCGCTCAAGAAGTTCAGCGTGGAATACATAGACCACGCCTCCATCAAGGACGCGCAGTTCTACCTGGGCGAGGCTTACTTCCAGACCGGCGATATGGAGAACGCCGCCGGCGTGTTCGACCGTTTCGTTAAAAATTACCCGGAGGCCAAGGAGCACCCTGTGGCGCTGTTCCGCCTGGGCAACGCCTACTACAACCAGAAAGATTACGAGAAAGCCGCCAAGGCCTATTCCAAACTGGCGGAGTTGTACCCGCAGAGCGAGTACATAAAGCCCGCCCTCTTCAATATGGCGCTGTGCTACAAGAGCACCGGCGACAGCGACAAGGCCGAAGAGACCTACCGCAAATACTTCGAGCTTACCGGCAAGGGCGACGACGCGCTGGCCGCGCTGTGGGAGATCTTCAACATCCAGAAAACGCGCGGCGACCTGGCCGGCGCGCTCAAGACCCTCACCGAGATCTACGGCGAGAGCGAAGGCAAGGAAGACGGCCTGGAAGCCATGTACTACATGGGCGAAATGAACGCCGACAACCGCCAACCCGACGAGGCCCGCGACTACTGGGAGCGCCTGGCGCAGCAGAAGCCCGCCGGCAGCCCCTGGCGCCTGCAGGGCCTGGTTAAACTGGGCGAAATGTACGAGGCCGAAAAGAATTACCAGGAAGCCGCGCGCGTGTACAACGACATAGCGCGCAATTCCGCCAAGCCGGAAGTGGCCAAGGCCGCGGGCGAGCGCGCCCGGAGCCTGCTGGGCATGGGCCGCCAGTCGCAGACCGAAAAAATGCGCACCCTGCCCGGCATGGACGGGGGGGAAGAGTCGGTGGACGAAGCCGCCCCCGGTGAAGCGCCTAAAGCCGGCGCCGCCGCGCCCGCCAAAGAGCAGGCCGCCCCCGCAAAGAAGAAAGTCCGCCGCCTCAAGAAAAAGGCCGCGCAGCCCGCCGCAAATTAAGGAGACCACATGGAAAACATCAACTACTTAGCCATCTTCAAGGACAGCTTCACGCTGGCCATCCTGCTGTTCTGCTCTCTGCTCTCTATGACCTTCGCGTTCGAGCGTTGGTTCTTCTTCCGCAAGGCCAAGCAGAAGCGCATAGACGAATTCCTGGCCCACGTCAGCGGCCTGCTCAAGAAAGGCGAAGTGGAAAAAGCCGCCGACTACGCGGCTAAAATAGATTCCCCGGTGTCGCGCCTGTTCCACTACGCGCTGCAGCACCGCGAAATGTCCCGCCACGACCTGGAAGAACTGCTGGCCACCAAGCGCCAGGAAGAGCGCCTGGGCATGGAGCGCAACCTGGGCGTGCTGGGCACCATGGGCAACATAGCGCCGTTCATAGGCCTGTTCGGCACCGTGGTGGGCATCATTAAAGCCTTCCGGGACCTGGCCCTCTCCGGCGCCGGCGGCCCCGCCGTGGTGGCCAAGGGCATAGCCGAGGCGCTGGTAGCCACCGCGGGCGGCCTCGCCGTGGCCATTCCCGCCGTCATCATTTACAACTATTTCATGCGCAAGACCAAGGTTATCTCCAGCGAACTGGAGATCTTCTCGGCGCGCCTGGTGATAATGCTGGAGACCAAATAAGAACATGGGCGTTTCTTCGGGCGGCTCGGAAGAGCCGATAACAGAGATCAACCTTACGCCGCTGGTGGACGTGTCGCTGGTGCTGGTGATAATTTTTATGGCCGTGGCGCCGTTCGCGCTGCAGGCCGGTATAAAGGTGCTGCAGTCCAAGGCCAGCGCGCAGGTGGGCAAGGTGTCCCTGTCCGAGATCGTGCAGGTGCGGCTGGATAAGGCAGGCAAGCTTACGCTCAACGGCGTGGAAGTTACGCGCGACGGCTACGCCGCCGCCGTGGCGCAGGCCATAGCCAAAAGCGCCGATAAATTCGTGATAGTGAAGGCCGACACGGAGAACCGCGTGGGCCAGGTGGTGGGCCTTATGGACGAAGCCCGCCAGGCCGGCGCCCTTAAAATGGCGCTGATGAAGAACTGACCTCCTCCCTAGTGAGGCCGGGCCTCACTAGAAGGCCGGGCCTCGATAGAACTGATTTATGGGCTTTAAAGTAGAGAACGACGATACCATGATGACGGGCATAAACGTGGCCCCGCTGGTGGACGTGTGCCTGGTGCTGGTCATCATCTTCATGGTCACGGCCCCGCTGCTGTCCGAGCCCGCCCTTAAGGTTAACCTTCCCCAGGCCAAAACGCAGGAAGGCGAGGAGAAGGATAAAGTGGTGGTCACCATCTCCGCCGGCGGCAAGTACGCCGTCAACGAAAAAGTTTTTACGGACGAGCCCGCGTTCCTGGAAGGCATAGACAAGGTGCTCAAGGAGAACGGCGCGCGCCTGGTGGTAATTAAAGCCGACGCCCAGGCGCCCTACGGCGAGCTGACGAACGCCATGCAGCGGGCCAAGGAAGCCGGCGCCACCGGCATAACCATAGCCACGGAGCAGAAAAAGAAGTAATGTACGACGGTAACTCCAGATCGGTAAATTATTCTATAGTCGCGTCGGTCTCTTTTCACGCGCTGCTGTTCTTCCTTTATTTCCATTTCGTGCTGTCGGCCCCGGAGACGCGCAACATAGTGCTCTCCAACGTGGACCTTATAATGCAGGAGAAAGAGCAGGCCAAGGTCAAAGAGAACAAACCGCTGAGCTTTCTTAAGCTCGCCCTGCCGGCCATCCCCAAAATAGCTGCGCCCGAGGCGCCGCGGCTGCCGACGCTGGATATAAAGACGCCCGACCGGCACCGCGCCGCCATGGACCTGCCCAAAACCCTTTCCGAACGCAGCGGCCGCGTTACGCAGGCCCAGAAACTGGAAATGGACGCCGGCGGCCGTGTGAGCACCTCCATAAAAGACGCCGGGTTGGACATTAAAGCCGACCGTTCCGCGCAGGCCATGGCTCCGCGCATAGAGCTGGAAGAAGTGGGCATAAAAAAAGCCCCGTCGCTGCCGCAGGGCCTTAAATTCGAGGACGCCGGCCCCGCCGTGCGCCCGCAGACCATGCAGGAACTCAACCTCGCCGTGGACAACGCCCGCCGCGCCGCCTCGGCACCCCAGGCCCTCTCCGAGCGCCAGGGCTCCGTAACCGCCGTGCGCCAGACGCAACTGGCGGCCGCCGCCCCGCAGCGCCTTACCGAGGCGCGCAGCGCCGCCGCCCCCGTGGCCCGCCGCGAAGCCCCTGCCATCTCCGCCGCCGCCTTCTCCACCCGCCATAACGAATCCCTGCGCGGCGCCGAGGCCGCGCCCGCCCAGCGCATGGAGATAACCGGCCCCATCTCCAAACGCAAGGTGCTCAGGTATTACGTGCCGCCATTCCCGGACTGGGCGCGCGACCGCGGCATCCTGGAAGCCGCCGTCTCCGTTAAATTTTACGTGGACAATTCCGGCCGCGTGCTGGACAACGCCGCCGTGGAGCGTACTTCCGGCTACGGCGCGCTGGACCGGCTGGCCGCCGACGCCATAAAGCGCTGGACCTTCGAGCCGCTCACCGGCCCCGCCGCCAAGCAGTGGGGCGTTATCACTTTCAGGTTCCTGGCTGATTAAGGACACTTATGCTGAAAATACTGGCTCTGCTCCTGGTAACCGCGGCCCCCGCCGCGGCGCAGGACGCCTCTACCTCCACCTACAACGAAGCCCCGGAGGAAGTAGTTATAAAATCCGCGTCTTCCGACGAGCTCCGTACCAAAAAGCCGCCGCTCGCCGTAAAGGCGGACAAGTTCGAGAGCATAGAAAGATCCTTGGAGGCGGACAAGAACCTCTTCAAGTTCGAGTCCGCGGATTTTGTAAGCTTCTCGCGCAACCACCCGGAGAAACTGCAAAGCGCGCGCATTATCCGGCCGTGGCGCACTTCCTTCAGCGACAAAACCGTTATCACCTTCTATCCGCGCCGCAAGTTCGAAGAAGTGTTCAGCCGGTCCTACACGGAAAAGAACTCCAAAGACCTGCAGTGGACGCTCTCCATTACCGACGAGGAAGGCAAGATCTTCCATAAGTATTCCGGCACCGGCCTGCCGCCGGAGGCCCTGAGCTGGAGCGGCGAGAACGACGCCCGCGAATGGGTGCGCGCCGGGCACAGCTACGCGCCGGTCTACGTCTTCGTGGACGAATACGGCTCCCCGCGCACCATCATAGGCGAACTGGTAAAGTTCACCGCCATCGTCTACCAGAAAGGGGGCAACCTCACCATCAGCCTGGACTCGGCCGAACTCTTTGGTCCCAACAAAAGCGCCCGCGCCCTGGAAAAACTCACCGGCGAGCCGCTGCTGGCCGCCACCGCGGACCTGGTAAAGCGCCGCTACTACAACATGCCCCTGCGCGTTAAGGTTTACGCCCAAACCAAAGACCTGGCCGACCTGCAGGCCGACCTGGTAAACGACTACCTCAAGGCGGCGCTGATGTCTCCGGACAACCTGTTCGCCGCCGAAGGCCAGGAAGATTCCTACGCCCAGCAGAGGACGGACATTGTCCTGTTGAATAAATAGCGGTTTGGTGGCGTGTATTCACCATTATCATATTGACAATGGTGAGAATATTCACTATAATATATATGATTTAGGTGAATTGCGCATGATCATAGAGAGAACAATTCTTGGTTCCATAGTTAAGGACTTGTACAAAGGGAAGGTCCTTATTTTGTATGGCGCCAGGCAGGTAGGCAAGACCACGCTGGTCCGCGAGATACAGGCCCTGCATAAGGCGGATTCGGTTTACCTCAATTGCGATGAGCCTGACATCCTGGCCGCTTTTTCCGGAAAGACTTCCACCCAGATGGGCGCGTTCATCGGGGGCAAAAAACTCGTTATCCTCGACGAAGCCCAACAGGTCCCCAACATCGGCCGCACGCTGAAACTCCTGCACGACAGTTTTCCGCAAACTCAGCTGCTGGCAACTGGGTCATCCTCTTTCGAGCTTTCCGACAAAGTCTCGGAGCCTCTGACCGGCAGAAAGACGGAATTCACGCTTTATCCGTTCTCCGTGGGTGAACTGGCGTCCCGCTATTCGGCCTTGGAAGCCGGGCGCCTGCTGGAGCGCCGCCTGCTCTACGGCATGTACCCTGAAATAGCCCTTAAGGGCGGCCACCCCGCCGAAGAACTCAAAAGCCTGGCCCGGAGCTATTCCTACAAGGACGTCCTGAAATATCACAACATCAAGAACCACGAGCTCCTGGAGAAGCTGCTGCAGGCGCTGGCTCTGCAGGTGGGTTCCGAGGTTTCCTATAATGAACTGGCTTCCCTGCTGGGTGTGGACAAGAACACCGTGGCTTCCTACATACAGATCCTGGAAAAGGCCTTTATCATTTTCCGCCTGGGGCCGTTCAGCCGCAACATCCGCAACGAACTTAAACGGCTGCGGAAAATATATTTTTACGACACCGGACTGCGCAACGCCCTTATTAACAACCTTAACCCGCTGAACCTGCGCCAGGACGCGGGGGCGCTTTGGGAAAATTTCCTGGTAGCGGAACGCCGCAAGTTCCTGGCCAACCACGGCCTGGACCGGCAGACCTATTTCTGGCGCACCCAGCAGCAGCAGGAGATAGACTACCTTGAAACCGAGGGCGACTCTTTAAGCGCTTTCGAGATAAAATGGGGGAAGGTCAGGGCTAAGCCGCCGAAAGTGTTCAAGGAAGCTTATCCGGACGCCGTTTTTACCGGAGTTAACCGCGACAATTACCTGGCTTTCCTGACGCAGAAAAAATGAAATTCACCTTCAAAAAAACGCCCATCGCCGGGCTTATAGTGGTTAAGCCGGAAGTCAGTTCCGACGAGCGGGGGACTTTCTCAGAGAACTATAAGGCCTCGGAGTTCCGCAAGGCCGGCATTACGGCTGTCTTTGTGCAGGAGAACCGCTCGGTCTCGCGCAAGAACGTGCTGCGCGGCCTGCACTTCCAGCGCCCGCCGCACGCCCAGGCAAAACTGGTACGCTGCGGCAGCGGCCGCGTCTTTGAGGTGGCCGTGGACCTGCGGCCGCATTCTAAAACATTTGGTAAAAATTTCACTATCGAACTTTCCGGGGTTAATGGCTTGATGCTCTACCTGCCGGAAGGCTTTGCCCACGGTTTTTACGCGCTCACGGACAAGGCGGAGGTAATGTACAAGTGTTCGCGCGAATACGCGCCCAGCCACGACGGCGGCGTGCTCTGGAACGACCCCGACCTGAAAGTCAAATGGCCCTGCCGGCGGCCAAAACTATCGGCCAAGGACTGCGCGCTGCCGTCCCTTAAAGAGTTACAGGAGAAAAAATGAAAGGCATAATCCTCGCCGGTGGTTCCGGCACGCGTCTTTACCCTATAACGTCCACGGCCTGCAAACAGTTGCTGCCCGTTTACGATAAGCCCATGATCTACTACCCGCTCTCGGCGCTTATGTTGGCCGGCATAAGGGACATCCTTATAATTTCCACGCCCAAAGATTTGCCGCGTTTTAAGGACATCTTCGGCGACGGTTCCGCCTGGGGCCTTAAACTTTCCTACGAAGAGCAGCCGGCGCCTAATGGCATAGCTCAGGCCTTCCTTATCGGCGAAAAATTTATCGGCAACG
>JACRER010000008.1 GCA_016234365.1 Elusimicrobiota bacterium
GCCCCTGTTGCCCAGCATTACGGCCGCCAGCAGCAGTATGACCGCGTATTTAAGCTTTGTCCTGAGATTGAAGTGTTTCATCCCGCGGGTCCCCGGGTAATAAAAATCCCCGCCCGCCGTCGGGCGGACGGGGATCTTTTGAGCCCCGTCTTACTTGAACTTGAAGACGGTGTCCTTGGCGTAGCGCGCTTTCTTGCCCAGCTCTTCTTCGATGCGGATGAGCTGGTTGTACTTGCACAGGCGCTCGGAGCGGCACGGCGCGCCGGTCTTGATGGCGCCGGCGTTGGTGGCCACGGCGAGGTCCGCTATGAAGGCGTCCTCGGTCTCGCCCGAACGGTGGCTGATCACGGTGGCGTAACCGGCCTTGTGGGCCATCTCTATCACGCGCACGGTCTCGGTCAGCGAACCGATCTGGTTGAGCTTTATGAGGATGGCGTTGCCCACGCCGTCTTCTATGCCCTTCTTCAGGCGCTCGGGGTTGGTGACGAACAGGTCGTCGCCCACCACGCGGGCCTTCTTGGCCAGCACCTTGGTCAGGTGGTCCCAGCGTTCCCAGACGTCCTCGGCCAGCGGGTCCTCGTAGGAGATGATGGGGAAGTGCTTCTTCCACTCGGCGTATTTGGCCGTCATGTCGTGGGCGGTCAGGTTGGAGCCCTCGAAGACGTAGCGGTCGTTCTGGAAGAACTCGCTGGCGGCGGAGTCCAGGGCTATCTGGATCTCCTTGAAGGTGTAGCCCGCGTCCTTGATGGCGTTGCAGATGGTCTCGAGCACCGACTCATGCGTGAAGATCTTGGGCGCGAAGCCGCCCTCGTCACCCACGGCGGTGGTGTAGCCGGCCTTGGCGAGGATCTTTTTAAGGGTGTGGTAGACCTCGCAGCCCATGCGGATGGCGTCGGTGAACTTGGGCGCGCCCGTCGGGACGATCATGAACTCCTGGATGTTGATGCCGGAGTCGGCGTGCTTGCCGCCGTTGATGATGTTCATCATGGGGGCGGGGATCAGGAAGTCCTTGTGCTTGAGGCCGTAGGCCTTGCGGATGTAGGCGTAGAGCGGCAGCTTGGCGTTGGCGGCGCCAGCGCGGGCCAGGGCCATGGAGACGGACAGGATGGCGTTGGCGCCCAGCTTGTTCTTCATCTGCGTGCCGTCCAGCTCCAGCATCATCTCGTCGATCTTTATCTGGTCGGCTTTGAGGCCGGTGATCTCGGCGGCGATGGCCTTGTTCACGTTCTCGACGGCTTTGGTAACGCCCTTGCCCAGGTAGCGTTTGCCGCCATCGCGCATTTCCAGCGCCTCGTGGGTGCCGGTAGAGGCGCCGCTAGGCACCGCCGCGCGGCCGAAAGAGCCGTCGGTCAGGGTGACGTCGGCTTCCACGGTGGGGAACCCGCGCGAGTCCAGGATTTCACGGGCAACGATCTTTTTGATTTTAGCTTCCATGTGTGTAGTCTCTCCTTCCGGCGCCTTAAACGGCGCGCGGACTTAAAATTTCCCGCTGACTATCTTGCGGCCGGCCTCGTTGAGGGCGGCGGTCTTCTGCGGCGTGGGGGCCTCGGCGTAGATGCGCACCAGGGGCTCCGTGCCGGACGGGCGCAGGCCCAGCCAGCTGCCGTCCTTCATGATGAACTTGAAGCCGTCGGTGTGGTCTATGCGCCACACCGGGGCGCCGGCCAGGCTGAGCGGCGGGCTCAGGCGCAGCTTCTCCGTCAGGAATTCCATGTGGATGTTCTTGTCCAGCTTCAGGTTCAGCCTGGAATTGTTGAAGGTCCCGACGCGCTTGTTCAGGTCCGCCAGGATCTTCTTAATGGGTTTGCGCTCGTAAGCCACCATCTCGGCTATCAGCATACAGGCCAGGATGCCGTCCTTTTCCGGGACGTGGTTCATTATGGACAGGCCGCCGGATTCCTCGCCGCCAAGCAGGTACTGGCCGGTGCGCAGCAGGTTGCCGATATGCTTGAAGCCCACGGCGGTCTCGCGCACTTCCAGCCCGTGGTGGCGCGCTATGGCGTCCGCGAAATGGGAGGTCATGACCGAGCGGGCGAACTTGCCCTTGAGGCCGCGGTTCTTTACCAGGTGCTCCAGCACCAGGCCCAGCACCAGGTTGGGGGAGATCCAGGTGCCGTCGGAATCTATGATGCCGAAGCGGTCGGCGTCGCCGTCGCAGGCGAGGCCCAGGTGCAGTTTGTTCTTCACCACGGCGTCGCGCAGGCCCTTCAGGTTCTCCTCGTCGGTGTCGGGGGAATGCCCGCCGAACAGCACGTCGCGTTCCTCGCGCAGGCCCATTACCTTGGCGCCGTTGCGCTCCAGCAGCGGGCGCAGGTAGGTGCGCGCGGCGCCGTACACGGAGTCGGCCGCTATTTTGAGGCCGGCCTTCTTTATGGCGCCCAGGTCCAGCAGCGTACCGAGCTGCTTGAAATAATTATCGTGGAAATCCTCCACCTTTATCATTCCGGCCGTGACGCCGTGCTCGAACGGGATGTGCTTGTCCACCTCGGCGATGGTAAGCGACTGCACGCGCGCCTCGAGGTCGTTGGTGATATCGGGCAGGGCGGGGCCGCCCCAGTAGGGCGTCCACTTGAAGCCGTTGTAGTGGGGGGGGTTGTGGCTGGCCGTCAGCATCACGCCGCCGGACGCGTAGTTGCGCATCACTTCCCAGGCCACCACCGGGGTGGGGGCCTCGACGTTGGAGATAACCGCGGTGATGCTTTCCGCCGCGATGGCTTCCGCCACGTTCTTGGCGAAATCCTCGGACATGTAGCGGGTGTCGTAGCCGATTATGATCCGGGCCGTTTTAGGCGCGGTCTTGCCGGCTTTACGCAGGTGCAGGAGGTATTCCTCGCCCTTGTACCCGTATTCACGGTGTTCTTTTACGTGTTCAGCCGCCGCGTGGCTTACGCGGCGCAGGCTGGAAACGTTGAAATCTTCAGCAATAACGGCCCTCCATCCGGAGGTGCCGAACTTGATATTCGGGGTCGCCATAGTTACTGAAATATAGCAAAAAGGGCCGCGGAAAGCAAAACCCCGATAAATTATTTATGTAAAATATATAACGATGAGACCCGCCGTATTTTTAGTTCTTTTGCTGCCGGCCCTGCCGGTCCGGGCCGGCGACGCCGGTTTGGAGCTGGCCGGGTATGTGTCCGCCTGGACGCAGGACTGCTCCGGCGGCTCCTGCGCTCTGCCCGTGCCGGGGCAGCGCAACGTGCCGGTGCGGCTGGCGGTAACGCCGCCCTCCGAGCCGGGCCAGGCTTCCGGCGCGCACGCTTCGGAAAAGCTGGCGCTGGGTTCCCACGGCGAGATCTCGGTGGAACTCTCCTTTTACGCTATCTGTCCCTACGGCGGCGAGCCTGGCGCCTGCGCGGGCCGCTATTTCCAGGCGCAGGCCCTTGTGGCCGGCCCGGCCGGGGCTTCCTGCACAGTTTCCTTGAACGAGGCCGACTTCGCGCCTTTTCCCGTGCTCACCTGCGCTGGCGTAGCTGGGGACAGGCGCTTTGGCGTGACGCTGCACCGCAAGCCGCTTTAATTATGACCACCGACAAACGCGACATTTTTTCGCGACAGCACCTTGTGCCCGAGGTCGCGTCCTACTTTGGCGCGCTGACCGCGCCCGACGACGGCTACGCAGCCCACGCGGTGGACGCCATGGAGAAAGCCGGGGTGCGCGCGTTGTCCGTTTCCGCGCTGGAAGGCCGGCTGCTGGAAACTTACGCCAGGCTTTCCGGCGCCCGCAAGGCGGTGGAGATAGGCACCCTTTACGGCTACTCCGCCCATTGGCTGGCCCGGGGCCTGCCCGAAGGCGCCCGCCTTTACACCCTGGAGAAGGACCCCGCCTGCGTGAACGCGGCCAAGGACGCCGTGGAGGCTTCCAACCTTTCCAGAAAAATAACCGTGATGGAAGGCCCGGCGGCGGACAGCCTTAAGACGCTGGCTAAGCTGGCGCCTTTCGACCTCTGCTTCATAGACGCCGACGCGGAAAGCTATCCCGCCTACCTTAAATGGGCCGCCGCCAACTTGCGCCCCGGCGGGCTGGTGCTGGCCGGAGGAGCTTTTTTAAAGGGCAGGGTCTGCGCCGAAGGCGGCGAGCCCGCCGCCAACGCCGCGCCCCGCGCCATGCGCGAATTCTTCCATATCCTGTTCGACGGGGACAGGTTCGTTTCCGCTTCCATATTGCCCACCGGGGAAGGCCTGGCCGCGGGGATAAAAGCGTGACGCGGCGCGCCTGCCTGGCCGCGCTGCTGCTGCTGGCCGCCTGCGGCAAACCTTCCGGCGAGCGCCCGCGGCTGGCCAAGGCCGGCCTGCCGGCGCCGGAGCTGCGCCTGCCGGTGCTGCTTAACGCCCCGCTGCCGCAGCTTGCCGGCTGGCAGCAGTTAAAGGGGCGGGCCGTAGTGCTGGAATTCTGGGCCAGCTGGTGCGAGCCGTGCGTGGACAATATCCCGCACCTTAACGAGCTGGCCGCCAAATTCCGCGACAAGCCGGTGGTCTTTATTTCCATCACCGACGAAAGCCAGGCCGCGGTGACCGCTTTCCTGAAAGAACACCGCATGGAGGGCTGGGTGGCGCCGGCCGCCGCCCCGGAAGTTTTCAAGGCGTTCCGCGTTTACGGGCGCCCGCACACCGTGCTGATAGACCGGGACGGGAAAGTGGCCGCGTTCACCTCCCCCGGGCAGGTTAACGCCGGAACGCTGGAGGAATTGCTGGCCGGCCGGCTCCGGCGCGACGAAGGCAAGGACGCGGACATGCACGCCGACGAGGACAAGGGACCGGACCCGTCCGTGCTGGCCGAGTTCTACCTGGCCCGCTCTTCGGGCACGGCTACCGCCCGCTACCGCCAGGACCATTTTTCCGCGCGCGCGATGACGCTGCGCATGGCTTTCAACTTCATCCTGGGTTCCGTGGACCGGCTAGACCTGGGGCCGGGCACGAAAGAACTGGTGGACGCTTCCTACGATATCCGCCTGGCCGCGCCCACTACGGGCCCGGACAGGAAGCCCGAGATCTTTATGAAGGGCCTGGCTTTCGCCGCCGGGTTAAAAGTCTCCTCCGAGCAGCGCGAGGAGGAAGTTTACGCGCTCAAGACCGCGCCCGGCGGGCTGCGCTCCCCCAGGCGCAGGACGCAGCAGGCACCGGTCGCTTTCGACGGCGTCACGCTTAAAACCGCCGGCGCGTCTTTTGCCGCGCTCGCCTTGCAACTGGGCGAACGGCTGGGCCGGCCGGTGCTGGACGAAACGCGCGAGGAAGGCCCGTTCGAGTATTTCTTCACTTTCGAGACCCGCGACCCCAAGGTGGCGGACGCGCAGCTGCGCCGGGAGCTGGGGCTGCGCCTGGACAGGGTCCGCCGCAAGGTCCGCGTAGTGACGGTGCGCAAATGAAAAAAATATCCTCCAAGCCTACCGTCTACCTTATAGACGGCTCCAATTTCTCCATGCGCTTCTGGGAGAAGGCCGGCGGCGAGTCCCGCGACGAGCTGGAGCGCGGTTTCATGCAGTGGCTGGCCGACGCCGCCAAGACGGAGGCGCTGCGGGCCTCGTGCTTCCGCGTGGTGTTCGACGGGCCTTTCCGCCCTTCGGGAGCCCGCGGGGCGTCCATAACCGTTTACTACAGCGATTCCGAGCCGGCCGACGAGATGCTGGTGGAGCGCGGCTATTACATGCAGAACGAGGGCATCAGGGCCATAATAGTCACTTCCGACAACGGCCTGAGGGAAAGGGCCGCGGCCGAGGGCGTGAAGACCATGAACTGCGAGACTTTCCAGCGACTGGCTGACGCGGAGCTCCGCAAGGGCATACGCTAAATTAGTAGAATAATGAATGGGCCCGGGTGCTGTAACTGGTAGCCAGAGCTGACTTAAAATCAGCTGGAGGATTCCTCCGTGCGGGTTCGAGTCCCGCCCCGGGCACAGATCTTGAGGTTCATAGCGACTACGGGAGGCTCCGCCTCCCAGGGAGAAAAATATGGGATTAGCACCGGCTGGAATTAAACTCGTGGTAGGCGGCCTGGTGGCCGCGGCTGTAGGGAGCGTGCTTATGGCCTGGATCCGGTGGGCCGGCATCCCGGTGCTGGCGCTGGGACTGTTCTTTGCGGCCTTCTCCGCCTATTTCTTCCGCGACCCGGAGCGCGAAAAGGTGTTCGCCCCCGGAGAAATAGCCTGCCCCGCCGACGGCACCGTGATGAGCGTTAAGAACGAAGGCACGCCCGGCGTGACCGTGGTGCGCATCTTCCTGTCCGTGCTCAACGTACACGTGCAGCGCGCCCCCATGGAGGGCAAGGTCACCAAAACCAAATACACCAAAGGCAAATTCGCCATCGCCTATAAACCCGAGGCCGCCGACAACGAGCGCAACCTTATCCGCATAGACGGCGAGTACGGCCGCTTCGTGGAAGTGGAGCAGATCACCGGCTCCATCGCCCGCCGCATCGCCTGCTACGTCAGCGAAGGGCAGGCCGTGAAGATTTCCGAGCGCATCGGCATGATCTATTTCGGTTCCCAGGTGGCGGTCTACCTGCCGGAAACCGCGCGCGTGCTGGTTAAGCCCGGCGACAAGGTGGAAGGCGCCGAGACCACGCTGGCGCTCTGGTAAAAGGAAACTTCGATCATGGACGAGATAATCCCGGAAAAGAAACGCATAGATATAGCCAAGCTCAAGAAGACCGGCGCGGTGGTGCTGCCGTCCATCTTCACCATCGCGAACATGGCCTTCGGCTTTTTCGCCATCCTGTTCGCGTCGGACAACAACTTCGTGCTGGGGGCGTGGTTCATCATGCTCTCTTACATCATGGACATGCTCGACGGGCGCATCGCCCGCCTGGTGCACGGCGAAAGTTCGTTCGGCGTGGAGATAGACTCCCTGTCGGACTGGATGTCGTTCGGCATAGCGCCGGCGTACCTTATCTACAAGTTCGTGCTGAAGGACTACGGCCTGTGGGGCTACCCCGTGGCTTTCCTTTACGTGCTGTGCGGCGCGCTGCGCCTGGCCCGCTACAACGTGAAGTCGCATTTCGGCGGCAGTTCCAAGGATTATTTCCAGGGCCTGCCCATCCCCGCCGCGGCCGGCATCCTGGTCTCGTTCGTGCTGGCCTACAGCATGCTCGAGGGCGAGGGCAGCCAGCGCAGCATCCAGCTGATCATGAACCAGATGCCGGTAGTCTACGCGCTTATCCCGTTCATCATGATAGCGCTGGCCCTGCTGATGGTCTCCAGCGCGCCGTACGCCGCGTTCAAGGGCGATATGATAAAGCCCAACTCGGTGAAAGGCATCCTGCTGATCACCTCCATCATCTCGCTCATCGTGATCTACCCGCAGGACGCGCTGTTCCTGTTCTTCTCGCTGTACGCCGTCTCCGGCGTGATCTTCGGCATCTACAAGGCTTTCCGCGGCCTGCTCCGGGGCAAAGAAGCCAACTGCTGACCCCCGCTCCAAACTGAAAAAGCCCGGGATCCTCACCGGGCTTTTTTCATTTGGAGGGCGGCGCGGCGCGGCTTTTGCTAAAATATTCCCAGCGTATTCGAGATGATCAGGAGGGGCTGGTGTACTGGATCTACGATATTCCCGCTTGGCTGGTCTGCGGCCTTATAGTGTCCGTGCTGGTCTCGGCGGCCATAGGCGGCCACCGCCTGTGGCGGCGTTTCGTGTGCTGGGAATGCAACGCGGAAAGCAACGCGCTGGCGCTGGGCATGCTGGCGGTGGTGGCCATGATGCTTTCGCTGCTGCTGGCCTTCTCTTCAGTTTCGGTCTGGGAGGCTTACTCTTCCGCCGAGGCCGCTGCCGCCAACGAGGCCAGCGTCTCCGGGGAACTGGTGCGCGACCTGGCCGTTCACGGCGGGCCCAAGGCCGCCGCGGCGCGCGAAGCGGTTCGCTCCTACATCGAGTCCGTAATAGCCGACGACTGGCCGGCCATGGCCAGGGGGGGCAGTTCCGACGTGACGGCGCATAAGTTCAACGCCATTTTCCGCGCGGCCGCCCTGCTGGAGCCGCGGACGGCCCGCGAGGAGGTAATGCTGCGGGAGATCTGGACCAAGACCAACCTGATGAACGAGTCCCGCCGGGCGCGCATAGCCGCGGCGCTGGGCTCGGCCATCCCGCCGGCGCTCTGGGGGACCCTGCTGCTGGGCATCCTGATAAATTTCATGCTCTTCTACCTGCGGCCCTGGAGCCGCGTCAACGAACTGATGCTGGGCATGTACGCGGCCATGCTGGGACTGATGATCTTCTTCATCATCGTCATGGACCGGCCCTACGCCGGCAGCGTGAACGTCTCCCCGCACCAGATGGAGAGCGCCCTGCAGTCCATGGCCCGCTGGGATTCAGAGACCGTCGCCGGAAAATAAGGATCAACTACGATGAACCACCGCACTCACGCACTTACCCGCCCGGCCAGAACGGCGCTGCTGGCGCTGACGCTGCTGGCCGGCTGCAGCACCGGCACCCTGAAACGCGACAAGGAACTGGACACACTGCTTGGCGACCTGATGAAGCGCAACCAGGAGATAGAGGCGCAGAAGCGCGAGCAGGTGGAGAAGTCCTTCCGTGCGCTGGAGGTCTCCCGTTCCGCTGGCGCCGCGGCCGTGACGATGGACCTGGTGGACGCGCCGGCGGATACGGCCTTCGTGCGGCTGATGGCCGCGGCCGGCGTGCCCTACCGCCTGGGCGACGTGGTGCTGCCCGGACGCGTCACGCTGAAGACCGACAAGACGCCGCTGATGGACGCGGTGAAAGCGCTGACCGCGCCCCTGGGCGTGGTGCCGCAGATGCGCGGCGACACGCTGTTCCTTAATTACGCGCCCGTCCCCGCGCCGCCGGCCGCGGCCGCCGGCCAGGGGACCGTTACCCGCAACTTTTCGCTGCGGTTCCTTACCGCGGATTCGGCCTGGAACCTGCTCAACGACCTGTTCCCCGCGCCGCGCGCGCTGAACTTCAGCAAGGTGCCGGACCTGCGCAGCATCTACCTGGCGGGCCCGGAGGCGGCGGTGCAGCAGGCCACCGACCTGCTGATGCGCGCCGACCGCAGCCCGGGCTCGGTGCAGATAGAGGCCATAATAATCAGCGTCAATTCCAGCGCCTACGAGGAGTTCAACGCGCAGTTCTCGGGCATAACCAAGGGGCGCATCTCCAACGGCAAGATAAACGTATGGGCGCTGACGGAAAGTTCGCTGGAGTTCAACTACAACCGCAGCCCCGCCGTGAAGAACCCGCTGGCCTTCAGTGCGCTGTTGAACATGCTGTTCCAGCAGCAGAAGGCGCGCATCATAGCCCGCCCGTTCATCACCGCGCAGAGCGGCGAAGAGGCCGAGATGAAGATAGGCGAGAACCGCTACGTGGTGGTGCAACAGCCCTCGGCCGGCGCGCCGGTGTACGGCACGCAGGCCATAGAGTCCGGCGTGAACCTCAAGATCACGCCCATGGTGCTGGGCGACAACCTGGTGCGCCTCAATATAGACATGTCCAACCGGCAGTTCGTGCCCACGCAGGGCAACGTGAGCCAGATGATAGACAACAACAGCGCCAGGACCGTGCTGACGCTGGACGACGGGCGCACGGCCATCATAGGCGGCCTCAAAATGAAGAGCGTGGCCACCGCCAACGCCGGCCTGCCCTGGCTGCGGCGCATCCCGCTGCTCAACCTGCTGACGGCGGCGCACGAGGAGGACCAGAGCGGGCAGGAGGTGTTCTTCTACCTGACGCCGCACATAGTGAGGCCGGGGATGGAAGGGCTGCCCGACCGCCCGGAGGCGTTCGGCGTGGACAACGGCCTGCTGACCCCGGTGGAGAAACTTCAACGCTGAGCGGCTTTAAGGCGGCGCCCGGGACCAAAAACAAGCCCCCCGCAGACCGCGGGGGGCTTGTTTTTTGCGACGGCCGGACGGGTTACTGAGGGCAGTCCGGCTGGGCCAGCCGGATGGTGAGGCCGTCCAGGGGATTGCCGTTGCCGTCCCAGGGCAGCTGTATCATTTTGCCCTTGTGGTTGCAGGCGAAAAATATTTCCGCGGTCACCCTTGTTCCCCTGTCGAAGAGCACCACGTCCGTCTGAGGGCTCTTTTGCGCGAAAGACGCCGAGTCTTTTCTGGCCATGCCGCCGATGGTCCGGCTTATGGTGCTCTTTACGATCTTCAGTCCCGGGTCGGTGCCCTGGCCGGCGAATTTAAGGCCTCCGACGTCGAGGGTGACGGCGTCGAGGGGAAAGACGGCGTCCGCCACGAACGGCTGCGGGCCGTCGGTGGGCAGGTAATTGGTGATCTTCACCGAGGGCCTTAACGAGCCCGCCATATAGACGATAGTGTAATCCAGCCTGTAACGCGGTTTGATGGTGTTCCTGGCCAAGATCAGCTTGGTCGGGAACGGCAGTTGTACCCGGGGGCGGCGCTGATCGTCCAGCCACGCTCCCTTCTGCCAGGTCAGCTCATAGTACGTTACCGGCACTAAAACTCCCTTTTCGTCAACCACGGACACCACCAGGCCGCATGAAGATATCATGCCGGCCGCGGCCGTGCTGATCTCGGGAAGGCGAACCACTCCGTGTTCGGGAAAATTAACCACCCTGTCGTCCGGCACCTGGGCCCGCAGGCCGGCCGCGCCCGTTAGCAGGAATAGCGCCGTTAACGCCGCAGTATGGATATGTTTCATGTCCGCCCCTTTTTCCCAAGTCTTGCCGCCGCCGTCCGCCTCTTCGGCGAAGGTTCGCGGCAACGATATTCTACATCTTGTCCACGGGCGTGTCCAAGGCCGCCCGCAAAATGAAACCGCCGGGAGAGCCCGGCGGTTTTGTTTTGGCGGGATGCCCGCTGGTTTTCAGTCCGCCCTAGTTCGCCTTGATATCCTTGGGTTTCAAGCCCCCTGACGGGGAAGAAGGAGGAACTATATTGTCCAAGCCGGCCCGGGCCGGCTTGGACTCGTCCTGCTTGCGGGGGAAGAGGGGCGGCACTTTTTGCGGCTCGGTGCCGTCGGCGGTGCGGCCTACGCCCAGCTGCAGGTGCATCCGGCTCGCGGTGTCGGGCATGAACGGGTCCACCCAGCCGGCTATGAGGCGCAGGCACCAGACCATTTCGTTAAGGAAGGTCCGGAGGGCGGCGGGGTCCTTTTTGGCCAGCTCCCAGGGCTTGCGCTCGTTCACCAGGTGGTTGAGGCGGCTGACGGCCTGCCAGATCTTTTCCAGCGCGTCCGAGAACTGCAGCGCCTCTATGGAGCGGTGGATCTCCGGCGTCCAGGCCTTCAGCTCGCCGAAGATGGCCGAGCCTTCCGGCTTCTCTGGCAGCTGGTGCTCCAGGTATTTGGCCGCCATGTTCATGAGGCGTGAGAACAGGTTTCCCAGGTCGTTGGCCAGGTCGGCGTTGTAGCGCCGCTTGAACGCATCCATGGAAAAGTCGCCGTCCTGCCCGAAAGAAACTTCCCGGAAGACGAAATACCGTAGCGCGTCCACGCCATATTCCTGCACCACGTCCTCGGCCTTTATGAAGTTGCCGCGGGATTTGGACATCTTGTCGCCGTTGATGGTCCACCAGCCGTGCGCGTATACCTTGCGCGGCAGTTCCACGCCCAGCGCCATCAGCATGGCCGGCCAGATCACGCCGTGAAAGCGGAAGATCTCCTTGCCCACCAGGTGCACGTCGGCGGGCCAAAGGTGGCTGAAATCGGGGGAAGGGCTCTCCGGGTTGTAGCCGGGCCCGGTGGCGTAGTTGAGCAGCGCGTCGAACCAGACGTAGACGGTGTGTTTGGGGTTGGACTTTACCGGCACGCCCCAGGCAACCTTGGTGCGCGAGACCGAAATATCCTTGAGGCCAGATTTCACGAAATTCAGCAGTTCCTGCGAGCGGTAGCGCGGGGAGAGGAAGTCCGGGTGCTTTTCGTAATGCGCCAGCAGGGCGCCCTCGTACTTGGAGAGCTTGAAGAAGTAGGTCTCCTCGCTGACCAGTTCCACGGGCTTGCCGTGCACCGGGCAGTTCTTTTCCTTCAGCTCGCTCTGGTCGTAAAAGGCCTCGCAGGAAGAACAGTAAAGTCCCTCGTAGGAGCCCAGGTAGATGTCGCCGCTCTTTATGAGCTTTTCGAATACGGCCTGCACGCCGGCCTCGTGCGAGGCGTCGGTGGTGCGGATGAAGTAGTCGTAGTTTACGTTGAGGGTTTTCCACAGCGCGCGGAAATCGGCCGAAATGCCGTCGCACCACTGCTTGGGCGGAATGCCCTTTTCCTTGGCTATCTTCTCTATATTGGAGCCGTGCTCGTCGGTGCCTGTCTGGAAATGCACCGGCACGTCCTTGTTGCGCAGGTGGCGGGCCAGGATATCGGCCGCCAGCGTGGTGTAGGCATGGCCTATGTGCGGCTTGTCGTTGACGTAGTAGAGCGGGGTGGTGATGTAGTACTTTTTGGTGTTCATGCGGTCCTCACAAGGTCTTCCAGCTTTATGCCGGCGCGTTCGCTTTCCAGCAGCGCGGTCTCCAGCAGCAGCACGTACGAAACGTTGCGGTCGGCCATGCGGCGCAGTTCCAGCGTGCGGCGCAGCAGCGCGGTAAGGCGGTCTTTGGCCGGGCCTTCGGCGCGGCGCCAGGCGCTCCGGCCCCGGGCCAGCAGCAGGTCCAGCAGGGTCTTCACTTCCTCGCGGGCCTGGTGGCTGTCGCGCGGCAGGCCGGCCGAAAATTTGAACGCGCGCGCCGGGTCGCCGGGGCGCAGCGCCGAGACGCGCTTAAGGAAGGAGGCGGCCTCCGCCGCTTTTTCCAGCGAGCCGCCGCCCAGCGCGGCCAGGCGCGCGGCTTCTCCGGGCTCGGCACCCTGCGCCTGCAGGAGGGTGCTCAGCGCGCTCTCCGGCAGCGGGCCGAAATCTATAAGGCAGCAGCGCGAAAGGATGGTGGACAGCAGCGCGGACTTTTTTGAAACGGTCAGGATCACCAGCGTGCCGGGGGGCGGCTCTTCCAGCGTCTTCAGAATTGCGTTCTGGGCGTTGGTCACCATGGCTTCGGCGTCGCGCACTATGAATACCTTCCACGGGGCCAGCATGGCTTTCTGCTGGGCCCAGCGCGTGACTTCGCGCAGCGTGTCTATCTTGAGGTTGGCGCTCTCGTCCTCGTCCAGCAGGGCGGCCTGGAAAGCGGTGTCCACTACGCGGATGTCCGGGTGGGCGCCGGTGGCGGCCTGCAGGCAGGAGAGGCAGAACCCGCAGGAATCCGACTTGTCGGCGTGAGTTCTGGGCGGCGCGGCTTCCGGCTCCGGCGCCGCCGCGGGGGCGGCGGCGGCAAAAAGGTCGTCCGGGTCCGGAGCGGCGGGGGCTGCCGGCCTGGCGCGGTGCTCCGTGTGCGAGCAGTTCACCGCTTTGGCGAATTCGAAGGCGGCGAGGAACTTGCCCACGCCGGGCGGGCCGTGGAAGATCATGGCCGGCGGGATGCGGCCGCTTTTCAGCAGCGCCTTGAGGCGCCGCACAGTCCTGTCCTGGCCGAGTATGTTGGAAAATGACATTGATTACCGTTTACTGAGCATCTTCGCAACGTGGGTCAAAATTTCGTTATGTATCTCATCCACTGAGCTCCCGCCATCTATCCTGGTGACTCCCTTCTGGCGCGCTAAAATCTTATATGCGTTGTTGACTCGTTTCCGGAATGCGGCGGAAGCGCTCTCTATTCGGTCGGGGCCAAATACTTTTTGGGCAAGTCTTTCTCTCTGTGCAAATATTTTGTCCGGTATATCGAAAACTATCGTCAGGTCCGGCTTCAGCCCCAATGTCGCTATGGTGTTGAGAGTTTTTACGGTCTTAAGGTCCAGGCCACGGCCGTAACCCTGATATGCAACGGTCGAAAGAGTGTATCGGTCACAAATCACGACCTTTTTTGATTTTAGGGCCGGAATAATTTTTTCTAAAGTGTGCTTTATCCTCGAAGTCTCATAGAGGAACAATTCAGTCATCGGCTCAATGTTGCTTTTTGGGTCTAGTAAAATTTTTCGGATCTGCTCTGAAAGATGTGTGCCCCCGGGCTCGCGGGTAATTGTGACCTGATAATTCTTACTCTCCAGATGCTTTTTGAGTAGAGCGGCCTGTGTGGACTTGCCTGAACGGTCCGGCCCTTCAAGAACGATAAAATACCCTTTTTTCATAGTGATTTGTATATATGATAGCAAAGCCCGGGGCGCGGGGGGAAATAAGAAGGCCCCGGGACGGTCCCGGGGCCCTCGTTCACGCGGCGCGCCGCCCGGTCAGGAGCACTCCGAGTAACCGCAGTCGTGGCAGGTGGGCCCGGAGCAGCCGGACTCGTAGCTGACGTTGGAAGAGTAGCACTTGGGGCAGTACTGCGTGCGCGACACTTCCCACAGCTCAAGTTTTTCTCCACCGTTGAGGTCCTGGTCGGAGGCTATTACGCCGGTGCGCTTGAGGTGGCTCCTGAGCGCCACCGCTATGCCGTGCGCCACGGAGTTGATGCGGTTCTCGCCCAGGCCCACGGGCCTGTCGCCCTTCACCGAGTTCAGGTGCTTTATAACTTTTATCGGGTCGCCGCCCTCTTCCAGATATTTGGAGAGCAGGATGCCTATGAGCGACGTGAGGCCGCTGATCTCGGTGCCCAGCGGCGGCATGTTGGTGAACACCTGGTACGGGCCGTGCTCGTTGTAGTTCACGTGCACGTGCAGCGGGCCGTAGCCGGTCTTGAGCTGGAAATACTCCGAAGACACGCCAAAGCTCTGGTACGCCGCCTTCTTTTTCTTGGTCTTGGCGTGCGGCTGCGCGCCGGAACCTATATTGAGCACCTGCTGCGCTTTGCAGCCGTCGCGGTACACGGTGAGGCCTTTACAGCCCAGTTTGTGCGCCAGCAGGTAGCAGCTGCGCACGTCCTCGGTGCGGGCCGAGTTGGACATGTTGATGGTCTTGGAAACGGCGTTGTCCGTGTGTTTCTGGAACGCGGCCTGGATGCGGATATGGTTCTCTATGGAAACGTCGTGCGCGGTGGGGAACAGGTCCTGGATGTTGCGGGGGATCTCCGGGATGCCGCGCACGGCCTTGTGGTTGGCTTCTATCTTTTTCCACAGGGTCTTTTCGTCCAGGCCGAAATAGCGGTGGTGCTGCGCTATGTGCTTGAACAGCGTGTTGACCTCGTAGAACGTGTCCTTGGCGTCGGGCTCCTGGTTGTTCTTGATGGCGTCCAGGGCCTTGGCGTTGTAGCGGGTGTAGGCCACCGCGAAGAACGGCTCTATGCCCGAGCCCTGCAGGCCGGCGGCTATGGCTATGGTGCCGGTGGGGGCGATGGTGGTGCGCGACGCGTTGCGCGGCTTGGCGGCTACGCCCCTGAAATTCTTGCCTTCCGCGTCGTAAATGGAATTCTTCCAGTTGTGGAAGACGCCGCGGTCGCGGGCCAGTTCCTCGGAGGCCGCCAGGGCCTTCTCGTCGATGAACTTCATAACTTCTTCGGCCTTGGCCAGGCCTTCCGGGCTGTCGTACGCCACGCCCAGCTTTACGGCCGTTTCCGCCCAGCCCATTACGCCCAGCCCTATTTTGCGGTTGGACTTGGCTATGCGCTCTATTTCCGGCAGCGGGTAGTTGTTGATCTCTATGACGTTGTCCAAAAAGCGCACGGCCTTGGCCACGGTGGCGCCCAGCGCGTCCCAGTCCATTTTGCCGCGGGCCATCTCGCCGGTGACGTAGTTGGCCAGGTTGATAGAGCCCAGGTTGCAGGACTCCCACGGCAGCAGCGGCTGCTCGCCGCACGGGTTGGTACTCTCTATCTGGCCCAGCGCCGGCGTGGGGTTGGAATTGGTCTCGTTGATGCGGTCTATGAAGACTATGCCGGGGTCGCCGGTGGCCCAGGCGGACTCCACCAGCATGTCGAAGATCTCCTTGGCCTTGAGCGTGCCGGTAACTTCGTGGCTGCGCGGGTTCACCAGGTCGAAGGTGCCGTCCGTGGCCACGGCCTTCATGAACTTCTCGTCGAGCGCTATGGAGAGGTTGAAATTCTCCAGCACGCCCTGCTGCGACTTTAAAGTGATGAATTCCTTTATTTCCGGGTGCCAGTACGGGATGATGCCCATGTTGGCGCCGCGGCGCGTGCCGCCCTGCTTTACCACGTCGGTCAGCTTGTCGAACAGCTTCATGAACGAGACCACGCCGCTGGCCACGCCGTTGGTCTTCTTCACCGTGTCGCCCTTGGGGCGCAGCCGGCAGAAGGAGAAGCCGGTGCCGCCGCCGGATTTCTGTATCAGGCTCTGCGCGGTGAGCGCCTTGGCTATGCCTTCCATGGAGTCCGGCACGGGCAGCACGTAGCAGGCGCTGAGCTGCTGCAGGTCGCGCCCGGCGTTCATCAGGGTGGGGGAATTGGGCAGGAAGTTGAACTCCGCCATCAGGTTGTAGAACTCGGTCTTCCAGCGGTCGGCGGCTTCGCGGGCGGCCGGGATGGTGTTGTAGGCGGCTTCCAGGTTGGCCATGAAGCGCATGAAGTTGGCTTCGCGCTCGGCCGACTCGTGGAGGCCGTCGTGAAAGAAAACGGTGCGCGACGGCGCGCCGTCCGGGGCGGGGCCGGCTTCGCGGCAGCGCACGCCTTCGAACAACCCCCAACCGCCGGCTTCGGGGTGGAAGACCAGTTCGGAGAGGGAAATGTTGTGGGCCACGCGTTCGAACAGTTCCTCGGGGGAGCCGTCGTCGCGCAGGTACTTGTCCTTTATTACCTTGGCCTGGTTCTCGGAAATGTGGATCTTCTTTTTCTCTGAAATCGTTGTCTTCATCTGGTCCGCCTCGGCTTGAAATTCTCCGGGCTTTCTGTGACTGGTAGGGGACGCGCCCAGCCGGTTTCCCCCGTGTTTCGGCCGGGCTTTATGCCTGTATCAGCGCGCTAAAAAGCTTGGTATGGAGGTAATGTATCAATCCTAATATAACTTGTCAAATTTGCCGTCGTGAGGGCGGCGCCCCGGGCCGCGGAGGGGTAAAATTGTTATAATTCGGGTTGGGATTTTCCCTATGGAAAACAGGAAAAAACAGGGTCTCAAACTCTCTCAGGACGCGGCGCTGCGCCACGACCTGCGGCTGTTCTCCCTGCTGGCCCGCCCGGAGGCGGATTTTCTGGCGCTGGCGGGGGAACTCGAGGCGGACCCGCTGTTCGCGCGGCTGCTGGCGCCAGCCCCCGGCGGCGGCGCCGCGGTGCTGCGGCGCAGGTTCCCCGGAGCCTCCTACGCTTTCTCGGCCGCCTGCGGCGACGACGCCCTGGCCTCCGCCGCGGAACGCTGCTGCGCCGGGGAGTGGCTGGCCGACCGGCCGGCCATGCTGCAGCTGGCCCGCCGTGCCGGCGCCGAAAATTTTGCCCGCTGGTTCCTTTCCGATTCTCCCTTCGACCCCGCGGGGGCCGCGGCCGCCTGCGGGTTTACGGCTAAAGAGGCCGCGCGCCTTAAAGACTTTACGGACGCCTTCGTGCTGGCGCACGAACGCGTGCCTCCGGCGCGCCTGCCGCAGCCGCTGCTGCGCTGCGCCGCGCGCGTGGAGGTTTTTGGCGGCCGGCTTTGCGCGGCTTACACGCACCCGGCCTACCTGCGCGGCGCCTACGCCATAAACGGGCCCGCCCTCGCCCGCCTGCTTAAAACGGGGGGGCTGGGCAAGGCCGAGGCGGCGCGCGCCCGCAAACTGGTTTCCGCCGCGCAGCGCGTTTCCTGGCGCAAGGCCGGTTTTCACCGGACGCTGGCCGCGCTGCTGGAGGAGCAGAAGGATTTTTTCCTGGGCCGCGGCCCGTTGAAGCCGCTCACGCAGCGGGCGCTGGCCGCGCGCGTGGGGCTTAACCCCGGCACGGTCTCGCGCCTGGTCTCCTCCCGCACCGTAACGGCCCCGTGGGGCGAAGAGGTGCGCCTGAAGGACCTTTTCAGGCCAAAAAACGCTTTTGTAATTGATAGAATCAGGGAAGTGCTGGGAGGCGCCGGGCGCAAACTGACCGACGGCGAGGTGACCGCGGCCCTTAAGTCCGCCTGCGGCATAAAGATCTCCCGGCGCAGCGTGAACCTGTACAGGACCAAAGCCGGCCTATGAAAGAACTTAACGCCAAACTGGATTCCCTGCAGCACAGCCTCTGCAACACCATCTTTATAAACGCGCAGGAGCCCATGCTGGTGCTGGGCACCGACCTTACCGTGCTGCTCGTCAACAAAGCCGCGCTCAAACTGCTGGGCTGGGCCGACGCCAGCCTGGGCGGCAAACCCGCTTCCGAACTGGTGCTCGAGAAGGATATTAAGGAATTTTCCGACCTGACGGCCCTGGCGGCCAAGAACGGCGTGGTCCGCAATTACCGCTTCTACATGCTGACCGCGTCCAAGAGCATTGCGCGGCTGTTTTTGACCGTGCAGGCGCTTAAGGACGAGGCCGGCGCCGTTAACGGGTTCTGCCTGTATCTTTCTCCCGTCTCGCCCGACGAATGGTCCGCGCTGAAGGACCCGCACGTGTTCCGCAACGCCGCGCGCAAACTGGGCCGCCTTACGTCCATTGGCCAGCTCACGTCCATGTTCGCGCACGATATCAAGAACCCGCTGCACGTCATACTTTCCACGTCGGAACTGCTGCGCGTCCAGGAAGGCCAGCCCGAGCAGGTTAAGACCGGCGCCGAACTGATAGAACGCAACGCGCGCCGCGCTTCCAAAATAGTAAAGACGCTGCTGGATTTTTCGCGCAGCGGCATGTGCCGCCTGGAGCCTTATTCCATCAACGACGCGGCGGAGTATTCCCTGGAGCTCATAGACAGCGCGCTGAAGGCCGCCAAGGTGCGTGTAGATAAACAGCTCGGCGAAGCGCCCAAGGTGTTTTTGGACCCGCATTACCTGCACAGCGTTATCTATAACCTGCTCAATAACGCCGCGCAGGCGCTGGCCGGGGTAAAGGACGCATCTATAAAAATAAGCTCCGGCTGGCTGCCAGAAGAGAAGGAAGTGCACCTTACCATTACCGACAACGGCCCGGGCATGGAGCCGGCCATGCTCGAGAACCTTTTCCAGCCGTTCTTTACCACCAAGGAGAACGGCACCGGGCTTGGCCTGTACCTGGCGCGGCAGATAATAGACGAACACGGCGGGCGCATCCTGGTCTCTTCGCCGGCCGGCGAGGGCGCTTCGGTAAGCCTGCGCTTCAGGAAGACGGTTTAAATGGGCAACATACTTATAGCCGAGGACGACGCGGACACGCGTTTTGTGCTGAAGGCCGCGCTGGAGAACGGCAGGCACTCCTGCGCCGCGGCCGCGTCTGGCTCGGAGGCGCTGGGCCTGGCGGAGGCGCTCACCTTCGACGCCGTGGTGCTGGATATGGTGCTGGGCGACACGGACGGCCTGAGCATACTTGAAAAACTCAAGAGCGACGACCCCGGCCTGCCGGTGGTGATCCTTACCGGCCACGCCGACGTGGCCAGCGCCGTGAAGGCCATGAAGCTGGGCGCGCTGGACTACCTTGTTAAACCTTTCGGCAACGAGGAGCTGCTGCTGATCATAGAGAAAGCCGTAAAAGAGCGCCGCCTTCGCCGGGAGTTCGACGCGCTGCGCGGGCACGTGGCGCGCGCGCACGGCGCGGAGCCGGTGTTCGGCGCCAGCAAAGAGATAAAAAATACCGCCGCGCTGGCCGCGCAGGTGGCCGCCACGGACCTGACCGTGATCCTGTCCGGCCCGTCGGGCTGCGGCAAAGAAGTGTGGGCGCGCGAGATCCACCGCCTCAGTTCCCGCGGTGAAAGCCCCTTCGTGGCGCTGGACTGCGGCGCCCTGCCGGAGAACCTGGTGGAGAGCGAACTGTTCGGCTACGAGCGCGGCGCTTTTACCGGCGCGGACCGGCGCAAGCCGGGCCTGTTCGAGACCGCTTTCGGCGGCACGCTTTTCCTCGACGAGATAGCCAACCTTACCACGGCCACGCAGGCCAAGCTCTTGCGCGTGCTGGAAGAGCGCCGCATCCGCCACCTGGGCGGCAAAAAAGATATCCCCGTGGATACGCGCGTAATTGTGGCGGCCAACAAAGACCTGCCGGCCTGCATAAAGGCCGGCGCTTTCCGCGAAGACCTGTACCACCGCCTGAACCAGTTCACGCTCCGGGTGCCGTCCCTGGCCGAGCGTAAGGAAGATATTCCGGCTCTGGCGGCTTTTTTCCTTAAGGAAGCGGAGAAGCTGGTGAATAAAAAAGTGGAAACTATTTCCGATTCGGCGCTGGCCGCGCTGCTGGCTTATGAGTGGCCGGGCAACGTGCGCGAACTTAAAAATGTTATCACGCGCGCGGCGCTGTTGAGTTCCGGGGAAATTTTGCCGGCGAACCTGGGGCTTGGCGGGCAGGGCCAGGCCGCGCAGCCGGCCGCGGCGACCGTGGAAAATTTTGACATGAAAGAAAATCTGCGCGTTGCGCGCGCGGAGACCGAGCGGCGGCTTATCAAGGCCGCGCTTTCGCAAACCGGTGGTAATAAGGTGAAGGCCGCCAGGCTTTTATCCATAGATCGTAAAGCCCTTTACGACAAAATTAAGGCATATTCCATAGAATAGTGTAGATTTTTATCCACAAAAATGTGTAGATTTTAATCCACATTGTGGATTTTAATCCACACTTTCCGTTAACAAGTATTTCACTTTTTTGTATTCTTTCCTTATCAGTACTTTACCTATAATCTAATCAGTAGAAATAAAAACGAGTTGGCAAAGTCGTTGCTATGTATTCTATTTGGAGAATATACATGAAAATTTCATTCCTTATTTCCAACGCCCCCGGAGGCATTATGAAGACGCTCAAATCCAGCTTGCTGATCCTCGCTGCGCTGCTGCTGCCGGCCCTCGCCGCGGCGGCCCCGCTGCTGATAAACTACCAGGGCCGCCTGGTGGATACCGCCGGCAACCCGCTTGCCGGGCCTGTGAATATAACTTTCAACATATATAACGCAGCCAGTGGTGGGGGCCTTGTTTGGGGGCCCGAAACTCAGAGTGTCACGCCGGATAACGGAATATTCAGTGTAAGTCTTGGCGCGGTCACACCTCTGACAGCCGCCGTTTTTAGTGCCGATACCCGCTATCTGGAGATACAGATCGGGACTGACTCTCCCATGGCCCCGCGCACCCGCCTGCTCTCCACTCCTTACGCTCTCTACACCGCCAACCTGGGTTCCTCCGGCACGCAGGCCCTCATCTCCACCGACACCGTTATGACCACGTCGCAGTTCCGCCTAGGCAATTTCACCACCATGCCCGGGAATATCGGCGAAGGTTCCATGATTTATGATTCGAACGGCGGCGTGAAGCAGATAAAGTTCTGGAACGGCACCGCCTGGACGGCCTTGGCCGCTGGCAGCGCGTCGGAGTGGTCTTCCAGTGTAGGCAAGGTCTTTCTTCTCGACGGCAATAACAATCTGGGTGTGGGCACCGGCAGCCCGGCGTATAAACTGCATGTTTCCAGCGCCGCGGGCGAGGCGGGGGACATTCTGGTGGTTTCCACCGGAGCCTCCAATATGTTCCGCGTTAACGGCCTGGGCGAGGTCCGCGCCGCCAAGTATTACGGTGACGGCTCCGCGCTGACCGGCATTATCACCACCGACAAGCTGCTTAAGGCCGGCGATACCATGACCGGCACCCTGGTGATGGACACGCCTTCCGCCTTTAATACTTCCACCGAGAATTCGATAGTGTTCTCCACCAATGTCAGCGTGGATGGTCAGTTTAGGATCGGTAATTTCGCTTCTGCCCCCGATGCCGCCGCCCTCGGCGCCGGCGCGCTTTACTCGAGCCCGGCCGGCGCGCTTTTTGTTTCTAACGGCACTACCTGGAACCCCCTGGCTTCCGGCGGCGCCAGCCCCTGGACCGGCGGAGGTACAGGCTCCGTTTCCCTGGTCGCCGGCACGGACAAGGTCGGCGTGGGTAAAGCCCCGGTCGAGAAGCTGGACGTGGGCGGCAACATCAAGGCCGATTACGGCGTGATAGCGGCTACCATGTCCGTCTCCGACACGGGCGCCAACGCCCTGACCGTGGCCGGCGGCATCAAAGCCGGCGGCGTAAACATTATTGGCACCGACGGCCGCATCCCTGCCGTCAGCGGCACCTATTTCGCCAGCCTCAACGGCTCCAATCTCACCAATATCAGCGGTACGCAGGTGGACCTCTCCACCGTGACCGCGGCCATCAACGCGGGCCTGTCGCCCGTTAACGCCGCACTTTCTACTGCCGTATATAATAATGGCTCCTATAACGATCCCTCCTGGATCCTCAGCCTGGCTACCGCCAAGATAGATCTGTCCACCGTGACCACGGCCATAAACAATACCAACTCCGCCGCGCTGTCGCCTGTGAACGCGGCGCTGTCCACAGCGGTCTATAATAACGGCTCCTATGCCAACCCGTCGTGGATAACCAGCCTCTCCACTTCCAAGATAGACCTCAGCACCGTGACGGCGGCCATCAACGCGGGCCTGTCGCCCGTGAACGCGGCGCTGTCCACGGCCGTCTACAACAACGGTTCCTACGCCAACCCGGCCTGGATAACCAGCCTCTCCACTTCCAAGATAGACCTCAGCACCGTGGCGGCCGTGGTGGGCCCGGTGAATGCGGCCATTTCCACCGCGGTCTATACCGTGAACACCTATAACGACCCGGCCTGGCTCGCCAGCCTGGCCACCTCCAAGATAAGCCTGAGCACGGTGACCGCCGCTATAAACGCCGGCCTGTCGCCGGTTAACGCGGCGCTGTCCACGGCGGTATATAATAATGGTTCCTATACCGACCC
>JACRER010000009.1 GCA_016234365.1 Elusimicrobiota bacterium
CGCACCAAAGAGCCGTTGAGCTCGCGCTCTACGGCTACATCGTAGGTGCCGGAGACCAGCGAACCGGGCACGGTGCCCTTTATCTGCGAGTCCGCCCACAGCGTGAGCGGCGCGGTGGCGCCGCCTATAAGCACACGCGTATAGTTGGCCACGTAGTTGCCAAAGTTGGCGCCCGTAAGCGTGAACCCTACGCCTATGGAACCCGACGTGGGTATTATGGCGTACAGCTCAGGCGCCACCACCTTAAAGGCCAGGGGCTGGGTAGCCACAGCGCCGCCGTTGAGCTCGCGCTCCACAACCAGTTCATAGTCGCCTGCCGCAAGCGCGCCGGGCACGGTACCCTTTATCTGCGTATCCGTCCACAGCGTAAGCGGGCACGTGGTGCCGCCTATCAGCACCCGGGTGTAGTTAGCCACGTAGTTACCGAAGTTGGCGCCGTTTATGGTGAACGGCACACCTATGGCGCCGGAAGAAGGCAGCACCTCGCCGGCCTGAGCCGCGAGCACCTGGAAGGTGCCTGCATCAGCAAGCGTAGAAGTACCGCGCACCACAGTCACCGCGTGAGCACCGGCTGCCAGCGTGCCCGGCACGGTACCCTTTATCTGCGTATCGTTCCACAGCGTAAGCGGCGCGGCCACGCCGCCCACCAGCACCTTCGTAGTGGCGGCGGAGTACGTCCCAAAACCAGTACCGGTTATGGTAAACGGCACGCCAATAGGCCCGGAGGACGGGAGTATTTCCGCCGGCGGGACCGCTATGACGGCACCCGCAATCACCACAATAGCGGTCTTTACAGGGCTCCTATTGTTCTGCACGTCGGCTGCGGCGTAATGCACCGTGTGCGTACCAGCAGCCAGCGTAAACGGAGCGGAATACTGTGTTTCCGAGGACACCAGGTCAGCGTCCACGGAGTAGACCAGCCGCGCCGCGAGACTGTTGCCGCTCAGCATCACGGTGCCGGTGCTGCCTATGGTCACGGTAGCGCCATCCGCCACCACGGCACCGCCGGCCGAAAGGAACGCCGCCGGAGCCGAAGCGGTGGAAGCGAACACTCCGAAGAGGCAGAGGTGGTCCACCTTCGCATATATGATGTTAGCCTCCGTGTCCCTGGCGGTAACCGGCAAAGCCGTCCAGACGCCATTCTGCGCGTCGTACCGGTACGGGACGAGCGCCGTTTCCTGCGTGCCATCAGGCAGGGGTTCGGAGTATTTAAACACCATATCGGCAGCGGGAGAGAACACCGTGCCGTCGGGTCCGGCCTTATAAATATCGCTCACCGGGACCAGTTCCGCATCGCCTGCCAACGCTATGGCGCCGTCAGTATCATCCGCCGGGGCCTTATCAACGATGACGGTCACCGGGTCGCCGGAAGGAGAGAGGGCCGCTTGTGCCACGAACGTCAGCACGCCGGCCGCGTCGGAAGCGGTCTGAACCGCGGGATACCCGTCCGGAGTGAACTGCACGGCCAGTTCCGCGGAAGAAGCCGGCGGCATCACACCAGAATAGTCCGGTGTGAACAAAACGCTTATCTCCGCGGTCGGATGACTTGGCAGCGGCGGCGGAAGCGGAGGCGTCCAACCGTCCGGCACAAATAGTTCTGCCGAGGTCTGATAACCACCGCCATACCCGCTCGCCACAAGCACGCGTCCGTCGGCCAGCCTTACACCATCGACATTGTCGTGCCCGGACAGCATGTTAACAGGGCCGCCAAATACGCCGCCTGCCACGTTGTATATCTCGGCCGTAGAGCTTCCGCCGCCGCCGGCCACCAGCACGTTGCCGCTGTCCAACTTTACCACCGCACTCTGCAATCTACCTGTGCTCATAGAACCAGTGGCGCTGAACGCGCCGGTAGCCGGATCGTATAACTCAGCCCCGGCGGTGGTACCGCCGACCACCAGTACCTTACCATTGTTCAGTAACGTGAGCTTTACCCAGTAGCGCGTCTCCGCCATGAAACCAGTTGCGCTGAATACGCCTGTCACCGGGTCGTACAGTTCAGCGCTGTTGTGGAAAGAACTCATGCTGGCGCTGCCGCCCACTATAAGCGCTTTGCCATTTGGCAGCAGCACGCCGCCGGCCGCCGCCCGGCCGGCCAGCATGGACCCGGTAGGACTGAACTGACCACTGGCCGGGTCGTATATCTCGGCGGAAGCCGCTTCAACATTACCGTCCGTGCGCCCGCCGGCCATTAGCACCCTGCCGTCTGGCAACAGCACCGCGGCAGGACCATACCGCCCCATGCTCATCGAGGCAACGATGGTAAATACGCCGGTCGCCGGGTCATAAACGTTCGCTGAAGACACATATCCGCTCTCGTTGGCGCCTCCGGCTATCAGCACCTTGCCGTCCGCAAGTTTTACTGCCACATGCCCCTCGCGGCCTTCGCTCATTGAGCCCGTCTCCGAGAACACCCCGGTGACAGGGTCGTAAAGGTCGGCTCGGGACACGTCGCCCTGCGCGCCGGATTGGCCGCCGGCTATAAGCACCTTGCCATTATCAAGCATAGTGGCCGTGTACCCGTAACGCCCCAGCCCTATCGGCCCCGTCGGCACAAATGCCCCGGTCTCAAGGACGGGTGCCGGCACCACCACAGTAAACTTACTGGCGGAAGACTGCAATATCCCGCCCGTCACGGCTTTGGCCACGACAAGGTCTTTCTCTCCGGCAGTCAGCCCCGCCGGCACTTTGATCACTATCTGCGTATCGCTCCAGGAAACGACTTCCGCGGAAACGCTCCCGATGGTCACGGCGCTTACTCCGGCGACCTGTTCACCGAACAAAGTCCCGGTTATGGTGACTTGGACACCCGCCTCGCCGCTGGCCGGGGCAATGACATCTACGACCGGCACCGGCAGCGCGGACCCGCCCGGCACGAACAGCTCGGCCGAGGTCTGATACCCGCCGCCGTAGCCGCTTGCCACAAGCACGCGCCCGTCAGCCAGCTTTACACCGTCAATATTGTCGTGCGCAGCCAACATGGGAACAGTTTCACCGAACACGCCGCCGGCCACGTTGTATATCTCGGCCGTCGAACTTCCGCCGCCGCCGGCCACCAGCACGTTGCCGCTGTCCAACTTTACCACCGCACTCTGCAATCTGCCGGTGCTCATACCTCCTGTCCGGCTGAACGTCCCGGTAGCGGGATCGTACAGTTCAGCGCCGGCGGTAGTCCCGCCCAATACCAGAACTTTCCCAGTATCCAGAAGCGCCATCTTTACCCAGTAACGCGTCTCCGCCATGAAACCAGTTGCGCTGAATACGCCTGTCACCGGGTCATACAGTTCCGCGCTGTTGTGGAAAGAATTCATGCTGGCGCTGCCGCCCACTATAAGCGCTTTGCCGTTTGGCAGCAGCACGCCGCCGGCCGCCGCCCGGCCGGCCAGCATGGACCCGGTATGGCTGAATTGACCACTGGCCGGGTCGTAGATCTCGGCGGAAGCCGCTTCCACGTTACCGTCCGTGCGCCCGCCTGCAACAAGCACCCTGCCGTCCGGCAGCAGCACAGCCGCCGCTCCATACCGACCCATACTCATAGAACCAACAACCGTGAACACACTGGTCGCGGGATCGTACACATTGGCCGAAGAGACATAGCCGCTCTCGTTGGCGCCTCCGGCTATAAGCACCTTGCCGTCCGCAAGTTTTACCGCCACATGCCCCTCGCGGCCTTCGCTCATTGAGCCCGTCTCCGAGAACACTCCAGCGACAGGGTCATAAAGGTCGGCCCGCGCCACGTCACCCTGCGCACCGGACTGCCCACCGGCTATAAGCACCGTGCCGTTATTAAGCATAGTGGCCGTATACCCGTACCGCCCCAGACCTATCGAACCGGTCGGGATAAAAGAGCCGCCCGTCAACACCGGCGGAGGCTGCACCACCGTGAACAGCACCGGCGCCGACGACATTGTGCCTGTGCCAGACGCGCTCACTATCAATAACTCCTTAACTCCGGCGGCAAGGCCGGCCGGCACTGTGGCCTTTATTTCAGTATCGCTCCAGGACACTATCCCGGCTGACACTCCGCCTATGGTCACGGCGCTGACACCACTCACCTGCCCGCCAAAATTACTTCCGCTTATCGTCACCTGCGTGCCGGCCTCGCCGCTGACCGGATCCACCGCATTCACTACCGGCGCCAGGACCGGGCTGCCGCCAGGCACAAAGAGTTCCGTGCTTGAGTTAAAAGTGGTGCCATAACCTCCGGCCACCAGTACGCGCCCGTCGTTCATTCTAACACCGCTTGCCCATTCGCGCCCAAAGAGCATGCTCGGCACAGGCCCGAACTCCCCGGTGGCGGTATTGTATATCTCCGCCGAAGAATTATTGCCGACACCGCCGGCCACCAGCACATTACCACTGGCCAACTTCACCACAACACCGGTAAGATGCGAAGAGTTCATGGCGCCAGTCGCGCTGAACGCACCTGTAGCCTGGTCGTATAATTCCGCGCCGGCAGTGGTGCCGCCCACCACCAGCACCTTGCCGCCAGCAAGGAGCGTCGCTTTAGCCCAATAACGTTCCTCTCCCATCTGACCGGTATAACTGAAGCTGCCGGTCTCCGGGTCGTATATTTCAGCGCTTCTCAGGATAGTGCTGCCGGCACTCCCACCCATTAACAGCACCTTGCCATCAGGCAGCAGCGCATAGCCAGGAGATGTGCGGGCCTCGTTCATAGACCCTGTAGGGGCGAACAGCCCCGTAGCCGGATCATAGATCTCGGCCGAAGCCGTATCAATATTTCCGGTAGTGCGCCCTCCCGCCACAAGCACCTTGCCATTTGGCAGCAGCAGCGCGGCAGGGCCATAGCGCCCTATGCTCATGGACCCGGTCTGGCTGAAAATGCCGGTGGCCGGATCATAAAGCTCTCCATTCTGGTTGTACACCGCCCCACTGGTGACGCCTCCCACTATAAGCACCTTGCCGTCAGGTAGCAATACTCCGTTATGACTGTCGCGTGTCTCCAGCATAGACCCGGTGGCCTCGAACGTCCCGGAAGCCGGGTCGTAGAGTTCCGCGATGTTCACATCGCCGTACAAGGCCCCCGCCTGACCACCGGCTATCAACACCTTGCCGCTGGGCAGCAGTGTGGAACTATACGCATACCGCGCCACGGACAAATTGCCCGTCGGCACGAACACGCCTGTCTCCGGCGCGGCCGGTTCCGGCGCGAATACCGCGAACAGCGAATGCACTTCCGTTATCTGCGCCGTAAGCCTGTGATTTGCGGTATCCAGCGATAAACCTGGCAATTTCGTCCAAACAGCACCGACATGTTCGTATATGGCAAGCTCATTCTCGGAAATCCCGGCCGGCAGTAAAGCTGGATCGTAAGTGAACGTGATGTTGCTCGGTTGCGGATAAACCATGTTATCCGGCATCACATTGTAAACATGACTTATTTTACTCAGGCCCACCGCGTCAGAAAGAGCCGCGGGCACTGCAGCGTCATCCATGTACGTCACGGAAACATTCGCCACAGGCGAATTGACCGACACTTCCGTGGTGCCGCTATAGGAACCGTAGACCTCGCCCGACACTGAAACGGTCACACTCTTTACCGGCGTCTGATTCCCCGCATTATCGGAAGCGGAGTAATGAACAGTGTGGGTCCCCACCTCTAGCGTGAACGGCCCGGAATACAACGGATTTTCGCAAGTACCAAGAGGAGCTGTAGAAACAATAGTCTCTATTTCCCCGCAGGCTTCCGTGGAGGTATCGACAAGGAAGAAAATATTCGCTACTCCGGACGCCTGACCGCCAACCAGCGGGTCATACGCCGTGATGCTTATACTGCCCGTGGGGGAAGCATAAACAACGTTATACGTAGAGACATTTGTGTCGCCGAGGTATATCCCTGTTTCGGGGGAGGTGACATCAGGCATGTCTTCTAAAATCGCGAAGTAGGAGTGCAGCTGCGACACTGACGCAGCGTAATAAGCCCCATCCAAACGCTCTAACCGCTCTTTTGGCAATTTTATCAGAGTACTGAGGTCGGAGTTGAATTCGTAGATATCAAAAGCGCCGATATCCTGCCTATCCGTCTTCAGGTAAAGGGTCCCCGAAGGAGAGAAAGATGCCCCATCGGGACTGATGTAAGACAACTCAGACTGCAGCGCCTTGCCTTTTTCTGCGAGACTGGCTTGGAGTTGTGAGTATTCCTGGGTGTCAGGTCCAACACCACGTGCGCTCACCTCAGGATTTGCCGACTCAAAAACGAGCTTGTCGGATGACGCTTCATACCTGGCGTCATATGTAGGGGCTGTTACAATGAACGTCCCGAGACTGTCAGAGAATGCCGTAGCGACGGAGCCATACTTGCTGGTCATCAAATCTTTTGGGCCAAGCGGCTGCGCCCGGTAGAGCATGGCGCTGACGTTCAGTTTTTGATCCTCCGTAAGGCCTGCAGGGTTATACGGCACCGTCAGCCACGCGGAACCCGTGAAACTCAGCCCCTCGGAAGCCTCCAGCCGCATGGCGCCGGAGCCCAGCAGATTGGTCCTATAAGAAGGCGTTTGAACGGAAGTCAGGGTCAAACCCAAACACCCCTCGGTAGTGACCCCATCCAGACTAACGGTCAGTCCAGGTTGAAACACATACTTGCCATCCAGCCTGCCCTCGGCACAAATATGGTTCCAATAGCCGAGCATTTCGCGGCTGGTGCTGCTTAGTTCGATCGTGGAAGACTCAGGGTTGTTTAGAGCCCAAAATTCATAGTTAATATAGTTCCCCGCAGAATCCCAGCCGCGCAGCACATAATCTCCAACCCCGGGAAGATTGAACGGGTATATATACTCGCCGGGAGTCAAAGCGGCCTCCGACACAAGCTGCGGCGGCTGTTCAGGGTCCACTATTTTATCGAGATAAAGTTTTTTCAACCCAAACGTGGAATTCGTGTATGAAGTCAACACCCCGGAAGCTGAAAGGTCAATATGTATGGTAAATATTCCCGATTCAAAAGCCACGAAAGTGGTTTTTCCTCTTTTGTCTTTCGCGGTTATCTCATAATGGGCTGGGCTTTCTCTTAAACCTCCGAACACGTATACATATGCCTCTCCGGCCGCCCTGGCCCCGGAATCTTCTTCGTTTATAAACACAGTGCCGTTCGCATCGGTTTTGGTAATTACAACGCTCTCCAAACCAGACTCAGGGTCCAAAATCGTCAGCGGCAGGATCTCATCTACGGTTTTAATTACAGCCGGGCTAATACCAGTCCAGCCGGAATAGATACTCCCCAGACTCAACCCGGGCGCCGGATTCCCAATAATAAAATCCACCAAAGTTTCTTTGCTGCGGGGCCAACTATTCGGATTGTTTGCTGCAATTTGATAAATTATTTTTCCGGTCGCGCCAGAAACCGCATTCGGCAGTGCAGAAAACGATATTCTAAAATCCAGAGTTCCGCCAGGTTGAACTGCTACAGGGGGCATCGGGGTCACGGTGGGAGAGGTCAAGAGGGTGCCCGGATAATTGGGGAACTGAAGGCTATCAACATTTAAGGCACTGGAGCTATCAGTGTCATTAGAAACTCTTGCAACTATCGTAACGGACTCCGCACCGACAAACACGGGAGTGTCCTGGGCCGCTACGGTCGAGACAACAATATTCTGCGCGGCTGTCGCCGCGCAGAATGAAAGCCAAAATCTAACGGTATTCTTGGTCATCTTTATGTTGCTCCCACCACGCTTTTCGTTGCGCAATAACCGAATCTAAATCATCTCGTGCGCTATCCCCCAGCACAACTCCCGTTATTCTTCTAATAGCCACTTCCGCATTTTCGCGCACCTTACGATCTGAATCTTCTAAATAACCCGTAATTAATTTTATATCCTTCGTCGTTCCAACCTCCCAAAATCCCCGCAACATCGACTGCCTGAGGACGGGATCATCCGAAGAAGCATACTTAAGAAGTCGTTCTCGTAGCCCAGAAGGCAGTTCTTTTCTTAAAAGACAAAATTGCAGGGCATCTATCCTATGCAAGGAAAGAATTTTTGCATCCTCCATAATCTCAAATAAACGCTCTATTATCGCAGGCGTACGTACGAATTCCCTTGTTGCCAGCGACTCTATGGCCGCGCCAACTATTTGAGGGTTTTCATTATAAAGAATTTTTATCAACTCGTTAGTTACGTCCGGTCGCTTAACATATCCCAGACCATTAATAGCGATTACCTTATCCGTAATATTAAACTCGGCAGCAGAAGTAGATCGAACAATTTTCAACAATACTTGGCCGCCTTTAGGATTTCCTAACCGCGCCAGTGCGGTATCCGCCTTAAGAACTTGAAGCGTATTAGTCGATGCCAGTGCTTCTTCCAACGTCTTAGCACCGGAGGAATCCTGCACCCATGTCAACTGTTCAGCTGCTTCAAACCTGATATCAACATCCTTGGAGTTCAGGAGTTGTTTCACACGTGTCTTGGCGCGCTCATCACCAATATTTGCCAGCATCCACCATATAGCCTGCTTGCTCACCTTATGATTTTTAGTGGCAAGTCTATCCTCAAACACTTTCCGAATACGCGCAATACGCGCAACCCCCAATTCTTTTTGGATCAAAAACACCCTGAATTCAGTTGGATGGTTCCTATAGTAGTCTCGCTGCGCAATAGTAAGCCCGGAATCCGTAGAAGAACTCTTGAGCAATATGTCAAACGTATTAGCCATGCTTTTTCCTGCAATAAGATTAGCCAGGGCTCCAGATTCCAACTGTGGCATACCATCGGCGTTTTGCCTTTCAAGCACGGCAATTGATTCATCGATACGTTGCTTGTCTGTATCGCTAAAGGTTCCATTAACTGCCCACACCGGAGAGAGCGCCATAGGCAACAAACAGGAAACGTAGAAAGATTTGCATATCAAACGAGAAAAGCTTGTCGTCATTTTAGTTGCCTCCAAAATACCATTCAACAGTAACATCAATCTTGTTCGGGTTTGTCAACCAACCGATTCCGCCGTAATTGTTACTCAAATACCAATTTGCACTCACTTTCGTTTTAAACCCTGCACTTCTAAGACTAGCGTCAGCCTGAAACTCATTCAAGTGCGTGGTAATAGGCTCATCGAATGTAAAAGATAACGGACTTAGCTGCACAAACTCTCCTATTTTGTATTTAATCCCAGTCTCACCATTAGTGTTAACATATACACCGCCGATAGTCGCTCCCATGATAATACTTGTCTGGTAAGAAGGAGAGGGTTTACGTGAAATCCTGGTATTCCAGTAAGCCACAGGAATGGCATCAATCTTTACCTGCTGATTCGATCCCACTACCTCTCCAAGCATATTACAGAAACCCTGAGAAGTATACTTCGTGGCATCACGAAATGCGTTTAAAGTCTCTTCGGAAATCACTTCGGGGGGAACAGCACTTTCAGCAGCAGTTTTGACCTGGGAGCGAAAATAATCTCCAATCAGATTATTAGCTGTTTGGGGGAGCACATTTACTTCTGCATCAATTTTATCCTTCATACGCTGAAAAAGACTCCCAAAATATTCCGTCAGCTTACCTTGACCCTGAATGATCGAATTACCTTCAGTTTTAGCCTCAGAACCATCAGGCAAAAATGCCCTGACCCATATTTCACTTGGAGCAACCGGCTCGTCACTAGGAGATGTTTTATCAACGATGGTTATGATTCTATCTTGTCCCACGACAGAATCGACTGAGACCTCCATCCTAGTGTCCCCTGGCGAAAGCTGAAAAACTATTGGCTGGTCTGCCGGGGTCACTCGCACATGAATCTGCTTAGTTTCGCCCGGGTTTATTTCAAATACTGAGGGATCAAGAAATACGACATAGACATTGCGTTTGTCCTCAAGGATAAGTTCCAGGGAACTTAAAACCGCGGCTGCTCCCAATATGATAGACAACACTGCGAGAGCCACGACAGGAATCTTCAAGTATTTATGCATTTAGCGCTCCCACTTTAACTAATCCACATGCAAGCAAAATTCAAAACATTGACACTCTTCACCCAATTATCCGGGCACCCTCTTGACCTCTCCCACCGTGACCCCGATGCCCCCTGTAGCAGTTCAACCTGGCGGAACTCGGGATTTTAGAATATCGTTTTCTGCACTGCCGAATGCGGTTTCTGGCGCGACCGGAAAAATAATTTATCAAATTGCAGCAAACAATCCGAATAGTTGGCCCCGCAGCAAAAAAACTTTGGTGGATTTCACTATCGATATTTCGTTGTAAAAGCATTACCATTCCACGCTAGCCCGCGCAATCAACCCGCAAAAGTATACAACAAGCTTCGAGGTTTGTCAGTAACGCTAGCGTTACTTTCGCGCTAGCAGGGGAAATGAGCGGCGCCCGCGGGTTTTTGCGGGCGCCAGAGGGGCGCAGGTTACAGGAGTGGTGCTATTCGGCTGAGTCTTCGGGGCCCTGGTAGGCCCAGCCGCGGCCGCGGGCGCATTTAATGCGCTCGCCCACCACGGCGCCCAGGTTCTTGCGCAGGCGGTAGGCCAGCATTTTTATGGCGTCGGTCTTGTCGGTGGCCGGATCTTCGTCAAAAACATAGCTGGTTATGTCCGCCTCCGTAACAAATTCCGGCGCCTTGGTCATAATCAGGGAGAACATCTTGAACTGGTCCGCGGAAAGCTCCGCTATGGGCTGCGAATCCTTTATGACGCGCAGGCGCACGCCGTCCAGGCGGATGTCGCCGCGTGAAAGGTTGCCCCGCTCCATGTCCACCCGGAGCAGGAGCAACTCCAGTTGGCCTTTCAGGCGTTCCAGGGGCCACATTTTAAAGTAAAAACCATCCACCTGGCAATGCTGGTACGCTTCAAACTCCTTCGACTCGTCGTTGGAAGCCATTATTATGGGGGTTTTGCGCACTTTTACGTCCTTGCGGATGGCAAAGGCGGCTTTGCAACCGTCCATATCAGGCAGATTGAAGTCCAAAAGCACGCAATCGGGGCAGGCCTCCCGCGCAGCTTTAACACCGGCGGCGCAGGTGTCCGCGAATATGACTTTGTATCCCAATTCCTGCAGGCACCGGGCAATAACGCCGGACCAGACCCTGTCGTCGTCTATAAGAAGCAGCGTGCGCTGATGCATTTCCAAACCCCTTGTGAGAAACTACACCCAAATTCTAGCAATTAGACCGCAGGGGCAGGGGACGCTGATGACCAAATGACTAACTTCGGGTCCTTGGCCAGCGCCCTTTCCCTATCTTTATTTTCAGAGCTTGACGGCGCTGACCCGCCAACTTACGCCCTTGTAAGGCGTTATACTGATATCGCGGAACTTGTCGGCCGGCACCCAACGCTCCACCCGCGCCTGTTCCATGAACTGCACCTGCGGGGCGTTAAGTTTGTCGAAGACGTTCAGCACGTTGCGCTCGAACGACATCCTCCTGAAATTCTGGAAATACTCGTAGAACGGCAGGAATTTCAGCGGCAGCAGGTACAGCGTATAGATTGGCGGGTACATCATGGCGCAGACTACGTTGGACAGGCGCAACAGCCCCTTGCGCGATATTCCCGCCAGGAACGCCTTGCGGACCGGTTCCACGCCGTATTCCACCAGCGCGTTGCCCTCTTTGGAGTAGACCCAGATGATCACTTTTCCGCCAGGTCTGGTATGGCGCGCCATGTTGGCGACGGTCTTCTCCGGGTCGTCGGTGTGATGTATTACGCCGATAGAGAACACCACGTCGAACTGACGCTTCAGGTCCATGTCCGCGATGTCGGCCTCAATGAACTCAACGTTCTTAAAATCCTTGTTACGCTCTCTCGCCACTTCAGCGGCGTTCAGGTCCACCGCCGTTATGGAACGGGCGTATGGAGCTATGAACGCCGTATGCTGGCCGCCACCACACCCGCACTCCAGCACGTCCTTGTTCTTAAAATCGTCCATCGTGTTGGGGAGTATCCAGTCCTTGAACAGAAAAAGTTCGTTGTCCTGCAACATCTCCCACTGCTCTTTCCATTCGCTCTGTTTCTGTTGTGCCATGTCTATCCTCGCATTAACGTATAAAATTCCGGCGCCGGCCGGTCCGTCAAACTTTTTTCAGCATCCGGGAGGGTTTGCCGAACTCTTCGAAGACGGCGGCTATTTCGTCGTAGTCCAGTTCTTCGCGTTTAACAAGTTCGGCCGCGAAGCGTTCCACTATCTTCCAGTTCTCGTTCAGCAGTTTTTCCGTCTCGGCCAGCTGCTCGCGCAGCAGTTCCTGCGTTTCGCGCTCCAGCAGGTCTATCATGGCCGCGGAGCGTTCGGATTCGTGGATGGCGGAATAGTTGCCTATAAAGCCGCTCTTGCCCATGCCCATGCCCCACACCATGCGGTGCGCGGTATGGGCCGCGTGGGCGAAATCGGAACCCACCCCGGACGAGGTGACGCCGTACTTTATGCGCTCGGCGGCGTAGCCGCCCAGAGAGGCGCGCAGCCAGCCTATATAGCTGTCGCGGTCCGGCACGTGCAATTCTTCGGTGGGCATATGGTGCACCACGCCCAGGGCGCCGCCGCGGTGCAGGATGGAGGCTTTAAAGACGTCGTCGGTGGGGTGCGCCAGGTAAATGGTCACCAGGTGGCCGGACTCGTGGAAGGCTATGCGCTCGCGCTCGCGCGGCGTCATGCTGAGCCGGTGCGCCACGCCCAGTTCTATGCGCTCTATGGCGGCGCTGATATCCTTGTAGGAGATCTGTTCGGCGCCGCTGCGCACGGTTATAAGCGCGGCTTCCTTCACCACGTTCTCAATATCCGCCGGGGAATTGCCCACGGCCTTGCGCGCCAGGCGCCCAAGGTCCATGGCCCCGTCGTATTTCACCTTGGAAAGGTAATGCGAGAACAGCTTTTCGCGCTCGGCCAGGTTGGGCCGGTCCACAAAGATCTTTCGGTCAAAGCGCCCGGGGCGCAGCAGCGCCTCGTCCAGGATGTCCTCCACGGCGTTGGTGGCGCCGAAAACTATCACGTTGGAGGCAGAATCCAGCCCGTCCATCTCCACCAGCAGCTGGTTCTGCGTGCTGTTGGTTTCGGAGCCGCCGCCGAAAGCGTCGTAGAGGATGCGGCGCCGCCCTATCACCTCTATCTCGTCTATAAAAATTATGCACGCGCCGTGGGCCTTGGCGTAGTCGCGCGCCTGGCCGAACAATTTGCGCACGCGGCTGGCGCCCACGCCCACAAAAACTTCCACAAATTCGGAGCCCGACACGGAGAGGAACGGCACCCCGGCCTCGGTGGCCACGGCCTTGGCCATAAGCGTTTTGCCGCAGCCGGGCGGGCCCACCAGCAGCGCGCCCTTGAGGATCTTGCCGCCTATGGCCTTAACCTTGGTGCGGTCCTTTATCAGCTGCACCACTTCCCAGGCTTCGCGCTTGGCTTCTTCCAGGCCCACAATGTCCGAAAACCGGATATTTACCGAGCCCGCGTCCACGCGCGTTTTTTTGAGCGCGCTAAAGCCGCCGGCCTGCATCAGGTACAAAAACCCGACGAAGATAATGGTGTTGAGCACCATCCACGGCATGCTGGCCACGTTCATGCTTATGATGTAGCGGCGGGTGTTCTCCTCCACGCCGGCCAGGTACCAGATGGGGAACAGCACCGCCACCACGGTAACGGCGCCTATGGACAGCGCCAGCCAGTGGCGCGCGAGGAACATTTTAAGTTTTAGCCAGAACATAATTTATTTGAGGCCGGGCAGCACGAACTGGATGGGCCGGTCGCGGTTGGGCACGTACTTGATGACTTCCAGCTGTTTGCCGCCGCGGCACAGGTAGTCGTGCCCGTTCATGCAGGCGGCGCCGTACGGGTAGCTGCAGACGGCCTGCTTGGGATACTTGCAGAGCAGTTTTACGCCGGCGGGGTTGGTGACCACGGTCAGCGTGACCACGTTCCACACTTGCGTGCGCACCACCTCTATCTTGAGGTCCCTGAGGTTAAGGAACTTGGAAACGGCCGGCGTGTCGAAGCCTATGTAGCCGCGCACGTTCTTCTCTATATCCTTCTTCAGGGTGTTCTCGTCCCAGTCCACGTAGTCGGCGTTAAGGTGCGATTCCAGCTGCCAGCGGCGCGCGGCGTAATAAGAGGCTATCTCCAGCTTCTGCACCAGCACCAGCAGCGCGAAGATCTTGGCGGTGATAAAGACTATGAGCAGGAACAGCGGGAACAGCAGCACCACCTCGGTCATGGCCTGGCCGGGGCGGCCGGCGCGCAGGGCCCGGGCTCCGCGCCCCAGGCGCGCGAGGACGGTCTTAAAGGCGGTCACGGGTAAAGCCTCGTCTGGTATTTGGGGGTGGGCGCGGGCCACACGCAGTTGTTGCCGTTCTTGAGCTGCGGGCACTGCGAGGTTATGCGCGCGTGCACGCAGGGGCGGCCGGTCTCCTTGCACTTGCCCAGCACGTTCAGCGGCACGTTGAAATAGTTGTTGGGCGCGTCCCAGCCCTGGTAGACTTCCAGCCCCGTGCCCAGCTTATCCAGCACGGAATCGCTTACGCTGGCCAGCTGGAACAGGCCGTTGGGGTTCATGCTGGTCATGTCTATGGGAGCCGGCGGCTTGCCCAGGTAGTAAGGCATCATGCCGCCGGTATAGACCTTGCCGTAGAACATCAGCTTCAGGACGTAGTGCATGAAGAAGTTGCTGCCCTTGCGCAGCTTGTTGCTGATGAAGCCGCCGCTGCTGTTGAGCCCGTCGTTGCCGCAGGTCTGCGGGTTATCCACGCACTCCTGCGTGTTGGCGTTGAGGTAATAGGACTTGCGGAAGAAGTTGAAATTATCGGTTAGCCGCTCAAAGACGGTCCACTGCGATTCCTCCACGGAGCCCAGCAGCGTATAGACCTGGGAGTAGAACTTGTAATAGCCTATGGCCTGGCCCCACTCGATGTAGATATAGTTGCCCTGGTCCCAGGTGATAAGGTCGAAGACCGGCTTGGAAACGGACGAGGTAGGGTTGTTGGCGAACTCGGGGCGGGCCGGCCCGAACTCTATCTCCCACTTGGGCTCCGGGTCCAGCATTTTGGGTTCGGCACCCTTCACGTCGTTCTTGTATTTAGGGAAGGCGCCGGCCTCGTAGAGCATGTCGTACGGGCATATCTCCACTTCGGTATTGGTCTTCTTCATCGGCTTCTCGGGAGGGCACTCGTAGGCCTCCTTGAAGATGCGGTACGGGAAGGCGCCGTTTACGTAGGCGGTGCGGTTAAGCAGGTTGGTGTAGTCGCCCATCTGGATGAAGGCGGCCGAGTCCACCGCGAACTGCTGGCGGATCTTTTCGCGCGACACCTTGGTGGTCTCGAACAGCAGGTAGACGAACAACAGCAGCGACGGGACCACGAGCAGCGACGGGAGCAGCAATTGCCCCGGGCGCCAGTTCTTTTTCCCGTTAATGGTCATATGCCAGGCTATTTAGGCGTCCCAGCGCCTATGATCATGCCGACCAGCGTGAACAGGCCGCCCAGAATGCGTTTATGGAAGAGCCCCGCCATCATGGCGGCCATGCCGGCCACCACGGCCAGCATCAGCAGGAATTCCACCGTGTTCTGCCCCTTGCGGCGCCTGAGCGCCAGGCCGGGGGCCGGGAGTGAGTAAAAAAAAGCCTCGCCGCGCAGGCAGAGCCCGCGCAGCAGCGCCTTTACACCCTTAGTCCCGGAGTTGGTTCCCATGCTTTACCGCCACCCAATGTTATACCAGCAAAAACGGTAGTTTTCAATAGTATATCTTCGCGAATTAAAAAGGCGGCCAGTCCCCGCGAGGGGGGCCGGCCGCCTTCCATGGCCGGAGGGCTTCAGCGACCGTCTTCCGGGGAGATGAGGCCTTTTTCTATGGCCTTCACCACGGCTTCGGTGCGGTTGTTCACGCCCAGCTTCTGGAAGATGCTGTTAAGGTGGTTCTTCACCGTCTTAACGGAGCAGTCCAGCGTGGCGGCGATCTCTTTGTTGCTCTGGCCCTTGCCGAGCAGCGCCATCACCTTTATTTCGGTGGCGGTCAGGGAGTCCGGCGCGCTGTCGTAGCCGGAGGAGCCCATCTGGCGCAGGCCCTGGATGAGCTTGCCCATGATGGGCTGCGGTATCATCACGCCTTCGGCGGTGAAGGTTTTGAGCGCGTGCACCAGTTCGCTGGCGGGCAGCATCTTGGACAGGTAGCCGTTGGCGCCGGCCTGGATGGCCTCGGTCACGTGGGCTTCGTCCTCGTAGGAGGAGAGGATGAGCACGTTGGTGGCGGGGCATTCCTTGCGGATAATGCGCGTGGCGGAGACGCCGTCCATCTGGGGGAGCTTTATGTCCATCAGGATAACGTCGGGCTTTATCTTCTTGGCCATGGCCACGGCCTCGGGGCCGTTGGAGGCCTCGCCTACCACGGTTATGCCTTTTTCGTCCTCGAGAAGGTCTTTAATGCCTTCGCGGAACAGGGTCTGGTCGTCGGCGATGAGAACGGTAACGTTTTTCTTGGGAACGGCCATGGTGAACTCCTTATGTCTGCTGTTAAGTTTTTCTGCCCCTTAATGCTTTTCCCCGCCCTGCTGCGCGTCCTTCGCCTGCTCCGGGGGCGGGGGTTCCTTGGCGAAGGGTATGACGAACTTGAAGGCCGAGCCCTTGCCCACGCCTTCGCTCTCCACGATGATCTTACCGTCGTGGCTCTGCACTATTTCCTTGGAAATGGAAAGGCCCAGGCCCAAACGCCCGTGCGGGGACTTGCCGCCGGCCGGCTGGTAGAAGCTCTGGCCCAGCTTGGGCAGCACTTCGGGATCTATGCCCTCGCCGTTGTCCTTAACGGACACGCACACATTCTCTTCCATGGGGCCCACAAAAACGGTTATCTTGCCGCCGCGCTGGGTATGACGGATGGCGTTCTCCAGCAGGTTCAAGAGCACCTGGCCTATGCGGCGGCGGTCCGCGCAGACCATCTTAAGGCCGGGCAGCACCTCCACGGCCACCTCTATGTTCTTCTGCATCGCGCGGGCTTTGGGGCCCACCGACATTTCCTCCACCATCTTGTCCATCTCGAAGTAATTCTTCTCCAGGCGGAACTTGCCCTGCTCTATGGAGGCCCAGTCCACCAGGTCGCCTATCAGACGCGAGATCTGCGTAATGCTCGCCGTGATGAAATCCATCTTCTTCTTCTGGTCGTCGTTGGGGTTTATGGTGGCGGCCAGCATCTCAAAGCTGATCTGCAGCGTCATGAGCGAATTGGACAGGTCGTGCGACGCCATGGACATGAACTTGCTCTTCATGCCGTTCAGGCGGTCCAGCTCCTCGTTGTTGTGCTTCAACATGTCGATGAGGCGCTTGTTCTCCTGCTCGAGGTACAACTTTTCCTCGGCCTTCTTGATGGCGCGGCGCAGGTAGTTGAAATCTACGGGCTTGATGAGGAAATCGTAGACGGATTCCTGTATGGCCTTCACCGCCGTGTCCAGGGACGCGTGCGCGGTCATCATCAGGATCTGGCTGTCGGTGTTGAGCTTGCGGATGTCCTTGATGACCTCTATGCCGGTCTTGTCGGTGAGGTTGAAGTCCATCAGGATGACGTGGTAAAAATCGGAGACCACCATCTTCATGGCGGCGGCGCCGGACTCGGCCTCGGAGACTTTGTAGCCTTCCATCTCCAGCAGGTCGCGCAGGGTCTCGCGCAGGTGCGCGTCGTCGTCCACAATGAGGATCTTGCTTTCCATAAATGGCCGCTCACGCGGGCATGCCCCGCGCTCTCTTATTTATACTTTATTTATATGTTGCAAACAAGGGGACGCTCTTAACTATTGGACTATTTGCAGTTCCCTGGCTAACACCCGGCCTTTCAGCGCCAGTTTCGAGACGGCGCTTTGCGTCAACCCCAACTCCGATGCCAGTTCGACCACGGAGCAGCCAGCCATTTCTTTGGAAAGGTGGCAATAAAGAGCTCGGGCGCTCGCGGGACCGCGTTCACGGGTTCGCCTCAATATGTCCCGCCTGTCGATCCCTGTGGTATTTTCGACTTTGGCAAGCACTTCCGCGCGACTTTCCCTCTCCCTGTTCATGGCGGCATCGGCCGATCTCAGAACGCACTCCACAAAACCGCTCTTCTCCGGCACGCACTGAACGGGAAAAACCTCCAACCCGGCCCTGAACGCAGGCAGTGCAGCCCCCCCACCTTCGCAGCCGAGCCGCCCACAACCGCCGGCCAGGTCATTTCTTCCGATTTCCGCGGCTTTTTCCTCCATTTTCTTTTTATATCCCGCCATACCGGCACGTTCATCGCCGCCAAAATGCACCAACAAGGCGCGCCTATCCAGCAAACCGTCGGCGGCGCCGGTCACAATGGAACGATGCCCGCACCACTTATACCCGGCAAGGCCTTCCAGATCCGGCACCAGGCCGGCCCGCAACGGGTTCAGGTGAATATACGGCGCCGCCTCGAGAAGGTAGTTTTCCAGACCGCAGAGTATGGCTTTATATCTGTTTTGGAACAGATGCCCGACGCGGCTGTATTTCAGGTTAAAATTAACCGCATAGCCGGTAAGGGCCCGATGCATGAGCTCGGACAGGGTCCGTTCGCCCCTGAGTATGAGGAAATGAAAGTGATTAGGCATGAGGCACCACGCCAGGCATCTGGCGCCCGTCTTGCCGGACCCCTCGGAAATACGCGCCAGAAAATCGCGGTAGTCCCCATCGTCGAGAAATATCTCGCGCCGCTCTATGCCGCGCGACATCACATGGTAAACCTGCCCCGGAACATCCATCCTCGCCTGTCTCGGCATATGCCCCCCTTTACCCACAGGGATAGCATAGCAGGCGAACCCGACACCGTATTGTCGCGTTGATATTAGTGTTTTGACCTGTTGTGGAAGAACGTCTGAAAAGCAAAAAGCCGGCGTTCGCCGGCTTTTCACCCCAAAATAGTCCAATAGTTAAGAACGTCCCCCTGGCGCGGGGGGCGGGTTCTGCAGGATAGGGATGAAGAGCTTGAAGCAGGTGCCTTTTCCCACCACGCTGGTCACTTCCACGCGGCCCTTGTGGCGGTCCGCCACCTTCTTCACCACGGCCAGGCCCAGGCCGGTGCCGCGGGCCTTGGTGGTAAAGAACGGCGCGAAGATCTTTTCGGCGGTTTCCTTGGGCATGCCGCAGCCCGTGTCCTCCACGTCTATGCGCACCATGTTCCCCTCCGCCACCTCGCTGCGCACGTAGAGCTTGCCGTGTTCGGGCATTACTTCTATGCCGTTCTTTATGAGGTTGCGCACGGCCTGCGCCATTTCGTCGGGGTCTATGCTCACCGCCGGGTTCTCCGGCGCGAAATTCTTTATCATTTCCACGTGCGCGGGCACCGGGAAGCTCATGGTAAGGTCTTCCAGGTACGCGTTGATGTGCATGACCTTGGGGTTAAGCTCGCGCGTGCGGGCGTACCCCAGGATCTCGTCTATGATGCCGTTGGCCTGCCGGATCTCGGACTCGATGATGGAGATATGCTTAAGCACCTTCGGCTCCGGGTTGGGCTGCGCGTTGGTCTTGGTCTTGATGAAATAGATGGAGTTATTGATGACGGCCAGGGGGTTGCGGATCTCGTGGCCTACTACGGAGGACATCTGCCCGATGGCGGCCAGCCGCTCTTTCTTGATCAGCTCGTCCTGCGCGCTCTTAAGTTCGCGGGTGCGGGCTTCCACGCGGTTCTCGAGGCTGCGGTTCAGGCGTTCCAGTTCGGTCTTGGCCGACATGATCTCGACGGTCTTGACCTTCAGGGATTCGCTCATCTGCATGAACGTGTGCGCCAGCTCGCCTATTTCGTCGTTGGGCATGCTGAGGTCGGGCAGGTAGTCGAAGTCGCCCTCGCCCAGCTTTATGGCCGCCTCGCGCAGCGCCTGGATGGGCTGAGTGATGACCAGCGATACCGCGTAACCCAGGAACAGCACGAAAACCGTCACTATCATCATCATGCGCCAGGTGCGCTTGAGCATGTCGTCGGAGGCCTGGTAGGCCACGGAGACCGAGCGCTGGATGTACACCACCCAGCCCAGCTCCGTCACTTCGGCGAAGGCCGAGAGCACGCGCTCCCCGGTGGATTCCAGGATCATCTCGCCGCTGCCGGTCTTGGCGTCGTTCTGCAGCAGGATCTTCAGCACGTCGTCGGGCAGTTTGGCGTCGGGCTTGTAAATTTCCTTGGAATTGGAGTGCGCTATCAAAAAACCGCTGGAATCTATCACCGCGGCCTGCGTGTGCGTGGTCTCCGGGAAGCCGGTCTTGAGCAGGCTCGACAGGGCGGTCAGGCTCATCTTGGCCAGCACCGCGCCCACGGGCTGGTTGGTGACGGGGTTGACTATCTGCACGCCCATGGTGACGGCCGGGTAGGAGCCCATGTACTTCTCCAGCCCGCCGATAAATTCGCCGGCCCGCATAACCTTCATGAACAGCGCGTCGTTGGCCATGTCGCGCATCCTGGTCTCATGCACAAAACGGCCCAGGCGCACCGTTTCCTGGCCGTCGGCGTTAATGACCGAGATCTCCAGGAAGGCCGCGTGCAACTGCATGATGTGGCTGACCAGCCCCTGCTGCTTGGGCGTGTTCATGGAGGCGAAGTCCTCCAAGTGCGCGGCGTCGAACAGCACGTTGCGGAAATTGATGATGTAGCTGGAGACGGTGTCGGCGAAGCCTACGGCCAGCGCCTCCTGGTCGCGGGAAATGGCGCGGTTAAGGGTGATCTGGCTGAGGTTGACGAGGTAGTAGCCTACTATGCCCAGGGGCACCAGCGAAACGATGAGGAATATGAGCAGGAATTTGTAGAACAGCCTGCCGCGTTTCTTGGGAGCTTCTGTCATAGTATAAGCCGGCCTTTCATAAGGATACTGATATTATCCCAGACGGCTGTTACAGAAATGTTGCCGCAACTTAAAACACAAACGGACGCCGGGAGGCTGGTCCGGGCGAGCGGACCAGCCTCCCGGCGGACGTCAGCCTACTTGGCGCAGCCCGCGGAAGCCTGGCCGGGCGGCGGCACCTTCTCGAAACCGGGCGTCTTTATCAGTTCGCCCAGGCCCACCATGAATTTCTGGCCGTCCAGTATCAAGGACGGCGAGGTGCTTATCCCCAGCGCGGTCGTGGCGGCGAAGTCCTCTATCAGCATCTTCTTCGCCTCTTCAAAGTTCTTCTCCACTTTGCCGGCGTCCACGCCGGCGGCCGTGGCGGCCTTCTGCCAGTCCGGTGACTGGTATTCCTTGTTGCGCTCCGCCAGGTAGGCGCGGAACTTGTCCGGGAATTTAGCGGCGATGTAGAGCTGCCTGGCGTCCTCTTCCCACTCGGCCTGGCCGTGCAGGCTGGAGAACTCCGTCTCGCCCTTGTCGTTCTTTTTAGAGTCGCCGATGTAGCGGATCTTCAGCTTGGAGCCGGGCGGCAGCAGGCCGTTCTTCTCGGCGTCCATCAGCGAATTCTCGGCCAGCACGCCAAAGGGGCACTGGCTCATCACGAACAGTTCCACCGTGCCCTTGTCCTCGGCGCGGCCGGCGTAAAGGCCGCGGCGCTGCCGGTCCTCGTAAACCAGGTAGCCGCCGTTTTCCTTGAACAGGCCGGCGCTTATCTCGTTCTGAAGCCTGCTCTTCGCCTCGGGCGTAGCCTCCAGCAGGTAAGCCGGCACGAACTCGAGCGTTTTGAACTTGGCGGCGCGTTCGGGGGAACCGTAGTCCAGCACCTGCGGCTTGATGTCCTCGAAATACCTGTCGAACACGCTTATCAGCGAATCGTTCTTCTGGAACTCCGGAGAAACTATGACCCAGAGGCCGGGCGGGGGCGCTTTGGGCTTGGGCTTGTAACCGGCCGGCGGGGCCGCGCGGCGCGCGGCGGGCAGCGCGGCGTTGACCGCGTCGTAAAGGGCGAGCAGGCGCTGGGCGCCGGCGTAGCGCTTGCCGTCAAGGAACAGGGCCGTGGCGCCAACTCCGGCGGCCTGCGCGGCCTTCCAGGATCTTTCCAGCACGTCTTTCCTGCCGGCGCGCTTCTCCAGTTCGTCCGGGTTCACCCCGGCGAACAGCGCCGCGTCGCGCCAGCCTTCCATAGAGGGGCTCAGCGACCGCGCGTTGAGATACATCAGCATCTTGGCCGGCCAGTCGGAGGCCAGCACCGCGAGCCTGGCGGATTCCGCCAGTTCGGCTTCGCCGCGGCGGGCGGCAAAAGAACCGTCCTCGCCCTTGGTGACCAGCGGGTACACCCTCAGCTCGGCCCCGTCGAGGCGGCGCCTGACGGCGTCGGCCATAAAGAGCCACTGCCAACTCTGGCCGTCCATGGCCTCAAGGTACAATTCCATCTTGCCGCCCGTTTTCACGGGGGCGGCCTGCTGCGCGAAGGCGGGGCAGGCCAGCCAGGCGGCGGCTAACAACGTTATGGCTTTCTTCATTTTCCCTTCCTCGTCAGCAGCTGGCGGATACGTATGGAGAGCTCCTGCAGGTCGAACGGCTTGGTAAGGTACTCGTCCGCGCCCAGGCTCAGGCCCTGCGTCTTCTCCTCGGCGGAGAGGAAGCGGCCGGTCATCATGATCAGGATGAAGTCCTTGGAGAACTTGCGCAGTTCCTGGCAGATCTGGAAGCCGGAAGAGTCCGGCAGCTGGATGTCCATGATCACCACGTCGGGCATGTTCTTCTTGGCGGAGGCTATGCCGGTCTTGGCGTTGCCGGCTTCAAGGCAGTCGAACCCCTCGAGCCCCAGCACCTCGGCCAGGCTTTCGCGCAGGTGGTTGTCGTCGTCGATTATCAGGATCTTGTTTGCCATAGTTTCAGTCCTTTGTCCCGGCTATTTACCCGGCACCAGTTTATATCCCACGCACGGCACCGTGTGCACATAGCGGGCGGCCTTGCCCATCTTGGAGCGCAGGCGGCGGACGTGGACGTCCACCGTGCGCGGCGACCCGAAGTAATTGTAGCCCCAGACGCGCTCTATCAGGTAAGGCCTGGAGAGCACCCGGTTGGGCGAGCTCAGGAAGACGTAAAGCAGGTCGAATTCCTTGGCGGTGACGGTGATCTCCTTCTTGGCGATATGCACCGTGTAGCTGGACATGTTCAGCTCGATCTCGTTGAGTTTGAGCACTTCGTCGGGCTGCACGCTCACGGTCCGGCGGACCACGGCCCGGATGCGGGCCACGGCCTCGTGCAGGTCCTGGCTATAGCCCAGCACCTCGTCGGCGCCCAGCTGGAAGAAGGCCAGCTTATAGGATATTTTCGGCGTCTCGCGGCCGCCGTGGCCGTGCGGGGTCAGCGTCTCGGCGGTGAGGCCCGAAGGCATATGGTCCAGGTAAGTATCCGGGGACTCCAGCGCGGCGATGACCGGGATATTCTTGTTCTTGGCGCGGAGGTTCTTCAGGAAGGTCAGCCCTTCCTCGTCGGCCAGGTTCTGGCCCACCATAACCAGGTCGAAGGATTTTTCGGCGAGCATGCCCATTACCTCGCGGGCCCGGTGCGCCGTCGCCACCGAGTAGCCCTGGCGGGAAAGCATCTCCAGCATCAGGGATGCCCTCGACAGGTCCTTTGAGGCGAAAATGATGTTGATTTTCACGTGGTCTCCTATGCGCGGCGGCTCGCCCCCGCGGCCGGCCCGAGCCGGCCGCGGGGGCGCCCCGTCCGGGGTTATCAATCGTGGTGCAGTTCTTCTATATCGAGCGTCACGCCGCGCAGGCCCATGACGCCGGTAAGGATGTTATAGACGAAGGCGGCCAGGACCAGCACCGCGGTGGTGATGACCACGTAGAGCAGCGCGTACAGGCCGACGCTGAGCGTCTTCTGCGCGAAGGTCATAGGGACCAGCTGCACGTTATCAACCACAAAGAACGTCACGCCGCCGCCCAGCAGGGCCAGCACAAAGACCACGAGCGGCACGGAAGACGTGACCAGCGAGGATACGCTTACATTGCGGACTTCGAGTTTCATTTTTCCTCCATAACAAAGCAACGCCGGGGCGCGGCCTCGCGCCCGTCCTGTAATAATACATTATTTTTAACTGATTATAGCGCCGCTACATGCTGATGCCCGGCTTGGGGTAGAACAGGATCAGCGTGCGGTTGGTTTCGGCGGTGGCGCCGACGTGCAGCACCTTGACGTTCAGGTTCTGGTTCTTGAAGGTGGTCTCGCCCTCCACCGGCTGGTCGGGCGCCTCGAAAGCCTGCCCCACCAGGCGCAGCAGCGTCTGCTGCTGGCTGTCCACCACGTCCAGCAGGTGGATATTCTTGGCGTCCATGCCGCCGGCAAGTTCGAAATTGGCGTACAGGATGCTGTTATTCTCGTCCACGACTATCACGTAATTAGTGGCCGGGACGATGATGCTGAGCAGGGAGCGCCACCAGCGCTGCTCCGCTTCCTTGTAGGTCTTGTCGCGGTTGGAGATGAGGTCTATCTCCCCCTTCATCCTGCCCATCAGCCGGACTATGGCGCCAGCCATGTCCCCTATCTCGTCGGGCCGGGCCGTGAAGCGCAGGTCGAAATTCTTAAGCGACACCCCTTCCACGCTCTCGCGCAGCGTCTCCAGCGGCGAAATTACGTAGTGGTGGAAGAAGAAATAAAGCGGCAACCCCAGCAGGAACAGCACGCCGACAGCGCCAAAAACGTATTTGCGCATGGCGGAACCTATCAGCACCTCCGCGCCCGCGCGGGAAACCAGCAGGTCCATGATGCCGATAATTTCCCCGCGCACCGAGAACGGTATGGCTATCTCGTAAAACGGCTCGCCCTTCACCTGCCGCACCTTGGGCAGTTTGGACATGTAGGCCTGGCTGATGGAATCCGTGGGGGGCGGCACCTGCGCCTTAAAATCGTCCCATGCCATGCCGATAAAGCGGGCTTCCTTGTGCCAGCGCACCTTGCCCTGGCGGCTGAGGTAGAGCATGGAGGTGATGCGTTCGTCCTTGCCCAGGGACGTCATGATGTCGTATTCCTCGAAAGAGATGGCGGCGGGGCTGTTGAGCAGGCCGTTGCGCATGGTGGGCGCGTAAACCTTGACGGTCTCTATGACGTCCTGCTTGAGCTTCTCGTCGAAGGTCCACTTGAAAAGGTTGTAGTAAAAAACGCCGCCGAGGAACATGACATAGATGCCTATGCCTATGAACCACATCAGCCATTTCATCGTCAGCCGCATAATTCCGCCTTTAAAATCGTCTTTACCGCTGTATAAATTCTACCAGAAGGGTATTTCCAAATTGTTAAGTTTTGAATAACATTCAGGCCCGCCAGGACGGCAGGCCTGCAAGTGCGCGGGGCCTGTCGAGGGTTTACCTCGTCAGGCACGCTATCGGCCACACCGTGGCCGCGCTGCCGCTCGGCCCTCGCGCTTACGCAAGCTCGGGCCTGCGCGAGCGCCTGCCTCGGCCAAACCCTCGCCACCCGCTCCAATTATTCAGCCTGCCGGGGAAGGCCGGCGACCATTATTGGCCGCCGGAGAGGATCTGCTCTATGCGCTTAAGGCCGGCCGCCGTGTCCGCGTTGGCCGGATCCAGCTGCTTGGCAATGGTCCACTCGTCGCGGGCCTTCTCGTAGTTGGAGTTCTGGAAATATTTCAGGCCTTCGAGGTAGTGCTGCTGGGACGCCAGCCTGTTCTCCTCGCTTATGCCGGCGGGCTTCTTGATCTCCTCCACCGTCGTGCCTTTGCGCTTCGCCTCTTCCTCGTCCTTCTTGCGCTGGGCCTCTTCCTTCAGGCGCGCATCCTCTTCGGCCTTGGCGCGGCGTTCCGCCTCGGCGGCGCGGCGCTTTTTCTCGTCGGACTCGGACTTCATCTGCTCGCGGGCGCGGGAAATGAGCTTGTTGATGTAGGACATGTTGGCCGTGTAAGGCTTGGCTTTGTCCCACTCGCCTATGGCGTCCGTATACCGGCGGGCGCCGTAAAACTTTTTACCGGAGGCCAGGTAGCCGTTCTCTATCTCCAGCTTCACCTCGCCCATCAGCTTGCCGGCCTTCGGATCGCCGGGCTGGATCTCCAGGGCGCGCTGCAGGCCCTCGTAGGCGTCCTTAAGGCGGCCCTGCGCGTAGAACTCCAGGGCCTCCTTGAGCTTGTCGTTGGCCCGCTGCTGGCGCAGTTCGTCCTCCACGCGGGTTATCCACTCCACCGTGGGGGAATCCTTGGGCCTTATCAGCAGCGCGTTATAGAAATTATCCAGCGCTTCCTTGAGGTCCCTGTCCTTGTAGGCGTCCTTGCCCTTCTGCGTGTAGTAATCCTTCAGGTCGTCCTTCATCTTGGCCAGCCAGTACTTGGCCTTGATATTATTCGGGGAAAGCTTCACCACCTCGTCCATCTTCTTATGGGCCTCCACAATGCGGCCCTCGTTATAATAGGAAAGGGCCGTTTTGAAGCGGTCCTCTATCATGATCTTCTCGCTCATGTTGGGGCGCAGGCTGCCGCGCAGCTGGTTGGAGGCCTCCAGCAGCATCTGGGCGTCCTGGTAACCCGGGTCTATCGCGAGGATCTTGGTGGCCAGGTCCTTGGCGTCCTCGTAGTTGCCCTGGCGGTAATACTCGAAGGCGTTCTCGTAGACGTTGTCGAGCATCTTCCCCTGGATCTTCTGCTTCTCCAGCTTCACGGTCTCCAGGAACTTCTTCTTTTCCTCGAACTCGGTCAGGGACCCGAGGCCCGTTTTCTGCAGGTCGAGGAAGAGCGACTCTTCGCTCTTTACGCCCGCGCGCTGCTGCGCCGGGCAGGGCAGCGCCTGCGCCAGAACAAGGAGGAAGATAAAGTTTCTCATAAAAGCCTCTTTAGAACGGCATCGCGCCGCCGGTCACCAGGTCCATGATCATGGGGGCCAGCATCAGTATGAACACCGTCGGGAAAATGAATATGAAAAGCGGGATGAGCATCTTGGTGGAGGCCTGCGCGGCCAGCTTCTCGGCGCGGTTCAGGCGCCTAAAGCGCATGTCGGCGGAATAGTTGCGCAACAGGTCCACGAGGCTGGTGCCCAGTTCGTCGGACTGGATAATAAGCCCCACGAAGGAGCGCACTTCCTGCAGGCCGGTGCGCTGGGAGAGGTGGCGCAGCGCGTCGCGCCGCGAGTAGCCCATCTGCACCTCGTTGATGGTGCGCTCTATCTCCAGTTCCAGACCGGTCTTCACGGGGGCTATCTTCACTATACGGTCGAAAGCGGTCATGTAGTCCAGGCCGGACTCTATCATCAGCGCGCCCAGGTCCACGAACGTCGGGAAATTGCGGATTATGTCCTCCTGCCGGTTGCGGATCCGGCCGGAATACATCAGGCCGTCCGGCAGCATAAAGCCGATGGGCGCGAAGACCAGCGTGAACGGGGACTGGGTCAGCGCGTAGGCGGCCACGGGGATGCCCGCGCCGAAGATGAGCTTCAAATGCAGCATCTTCAGCGGGTCGGTGCTGGCGGGGCGCCCGAGCAGCATGTAAGTCTCTTCCAGTTTCTTCTCCATGCCCAGCTGCTTGGCGAAGAAGAGGTCCAGCTTGTCCCAGAAGCTCTTGCTGCCTTCGAGTTTGGCGAAGACGGAGGTTTCCTTTCCCTCCATGTCGCTGATGTCGCTGATCGGGGAACGCTCCTCCGAGGGCGGCGCGAAGAAGCGCTGGACGAACGTGAAACAGGCGAACGAGCCCGCCACGGACAGGACCAGCAACAGTATGCCGCGTATAGTTTCCGGGTTCATACGCGTATCTTCCCCAGGCTGGAGACCACTTTCATACCTATGGCCACCCAGACGATACAGAACGTGGCGGTCGCCATTCCTATCGGAGTACTGTAAAACTTGATCATCGTTTCGGGCTGGAACATGAACATCACGCCCACCATCACCCACGGCATGATGCCCACCACGATGGACTGGATCTTCTGCTGGGCCGTCATGGCCTTGGTCTTCTCCTCGAGTTTGGATTCCTCGCGGATGTCCACCACGATGCGCTCGAAGACCCTGGTAAGGTTACCGCCCATCTGGCGCTGCAGCACGATGGCGCGGATCATGTAGGAGAGCATCTTGGATTCCACGCGCTCTTCCATCACGCCCAGCGCCTTCTCGAAGTTCATGCCCAGCTGGTAGTTCTTGATGACCAGGGCGAACTCGTCGGAAATAGGGGGCATCAGGTCCTTGGAGACCATCTCGAAACCCTGCACCACGTCCAGGCCCGAGCGCAGACAGTTGGAGAGCAGGATCAGGCCGTCCATCAGCTGGCCGTCTATCTTGCGGCCGCGCGCCTGCTTCATGGTGTTCAGCACGAAGGCCGGCATGCGCATGCCGATGAAAAAACCGAAACCGGTGAGGGCAAAAAACAGCGGGATGCTCATCGTCAACAAACCGAGAAAAGCCAGGGCCGCCACCGGGCCCAGCACCAGGTATTTGACGTTGATATTTATGAACTGGCGGGAGAAGGCCTCCGTGAAGACCTCCACTTTCTTGGAGTAATTCCCCATCACCACGTTGGTCTTCTCGTCGTTGCCAAGGAAGAAGGCCCGCACCGCGAGGAACATCAGGATCACGCCAAAGATGCCCAGCGCGCGCAGGAACATGCGCTTGCCGGCCGATTCCTGCGGCGGCGGCGCGTATTTGCGCGGCGAGTTGAACAGCACGCGGAAAGCTTCCTGGCTGATGACCGCGGAGGCGGTTACGGATTCGGCGTAGCGGCGGGAATTGGTGCTGGAGATGGCGTCGGCGATGGATTCCATCTCCTTAAGGATGATATTGAACGACGACATTATGGTGCGGCCGCGGCCGTTCATGGAGTCGCCCATGGTCACCTCGCGGGTGCGGGCGCGGTAAAGCCGGTCCAGGGACATCTGGAAGCGGATGCGGATATCGGCGTATTCTTTGACCAGCAGGCCGGGCTGGATATTGGCGCCGCCGGCTTCCGGGGGGAAGGTCTTGCGCGTCAGCTCGAGATATTCGTAAAGGATGGAGACCGGGGTCTGCCAGAGGGCGGCCTCGGAGATCTCCCCCTCCTCGGGGTCGCGCCAGACCTTGCGGCCCAGCATCTCGGGCACCGCCGTATCCACCCACTTGGGCATCTTATAGGTCAGCTTGGCGCCCCGGCAGGTCATGGTGTAATCCAGGATCTTGGCGTCCTTCTCGGGGGCCAGGTAGTAGTAGAAAAGCTGCATCTTCAGCGCCGCGCAGGAGATCTCGTCCATCTCCGCCTGCGTAAAAACGCCGGCCGCGGCCGGGCGCCCGCCCAGGGCGGCCAGCAGCATTACAAGGAAGGTCAGCTTTTTCATATCCGGGGCCTGGCGCCCGCCCGGCGGCTCAGCCGCCGGCGCGCTGGCGCCGCTGCTCCTCCGTCCAGAACATTTCTATCGGGACCGATATGCCGTGCGTCTCGAAGTCCTTTAAGAACTTAGGCGGGTCGCCGGTGGCGGTAAAGTAGCCCACCACTTTGCCGTTCTCGTCCATGCCGGTCTGGTGGTACTTGAAAATATCGTGGATGGTGATCTGGTTCTCCTCGCGGCCGGTGATCTCCGTAATGGCGGTGATCTTACGTGTACCGTCCGAAAAGCGCGTCAGCTGCACCACCATATGCACGGCGGACGCTATCATTTCGCGCAGGGCCCACACGGGCAGGTCGGCGCCGGCCATCAGGCACATGGTCTCCAGGCGGGTCAGCGCGTCGCGCGGGGTGTTGGCGTGGATGGTGGCCAGGGACCCTTCGTGACCCGTGTTCATGGCCTGTAACATGTCCAGCGCTTCTGCGGAGCGGACTTCGCCGACTATGATCCGGTCGGGGCGCATACGAAGGCAGTTCTTCACCAGCTCGCGGATGCCGACTTCGCCCTTGCCTTCGATATTGGCCGGCTTGCTTTCCAGCCGCACCCAGTGCTCCTGCTGCAGCCGGAGTTCGGCGGTGTCCTCTACGGTCACTATGCGCTCGTCCTCCGGAATATAATTGGACAACATGTTGAGGAAGGTGGTCTTACCGGTACCGGTACCGCCGGAGATAATGATGTCCTTGCGCAGCTTCACGCAGGCCTTCAGAAAATCCACGCCCGTCTGCGAGATGGACCCTTTCTTTATCAGTTCGCCGTCGGTGAACGGTTTGGCCGAGAAGCGGCGGATGGTAAGCGTGGGCCCGGAGACCGCCAGCGGCGGTATGATGCCGTTGACGCGCGAACCGTCCTTAAGGCGGGCGTCCACCAGCGGCACGGATTCGTCGATGCGGCGGCCCAGCGGCGCCACGATGCGCTTCATCACCTGCATGATCTGCTCGTCGTTACGGAATTTGTATTTGGTCAGCGTCAGCTTGCCGGCCTTTTCTATGTAGACCTTGTCGAAAGAGTTCACCATGATTTCGGTGACGGACGGATCGCGCATCAGCTCTTCCAGCGGGCCCAGGCCCATGATCTCGTCGAGCAGTTCGTTGATGAACTTCACGCGCTGTTCGCGGGTGAGCGGCGTGGCGGTCTCTTTCTGCAGGAGGCCGTTAATGATGCCGTCCACCTTTTTACGGACCTCCCCGTTCTGCGTGGGATCGTCGGAAATCTTGACCCGGTCCGTTTCCAGCGCCGCCACGACGTTGCGGTGCACTTTCATTTTCAGCTCTTCCCAGAACGGCGGCACGTCCACGCGGCCGGCGTTGGGCTGCTGGGCGGCCGGCGCCCCGGCGGGAGCCTGCGGCGCGGCCTCGCGCTCGGTCTGGCGCCAGAGCATGTCCGAACCGTGGGAAAATTCGGGAGTGGAGACGTTGGAAACCCACTGCTTCTCGGTAGGCTTCAACTCGGCCAGCCGGCCCAGCAGCACCCGCAGGATGCGGATCCACTGGGTGTTTGGCTGCTCGGTTATCAGGATCTTGTTCTGGTTGGCGTAGGCCGGCAGGGAGTCTTCCCACGGCATGAACGCCAGGATGTCCTTGCCCATCTGTTTGTAAAACTTCTCCACTTCCTTGGGGCCCACGGCGCCGGGCATGTCGTAGAGGTTGGCCACCACCTCGAACTTGTTCATGGGGAAATGCAGTTCGTTGATCTCGCGGAAGATGCCCGCCGTGGCGTTGAGCGAGGAGACGTTGGAATTGGTGACCCAAAAGACCAGGTCGGAAATATCGAAAGCGAAGACCTGCATGGGGAAATAGGGGTCCACGTCGATGAAGATGTCGAAGTTCTGCGACAGCTTGGACAGCATCGGCAGGATGATGTCGGGAGACATCTTGGCGATGTCCGAGCGGCGCTTGGCCAGCGGCAGCACGCCAACGCCCCACTGCGAAATCGGGATCTTGCCTTTAAGGAGGGCCCCCAGGGCGCTCACGGATTCGCGGCCCACCGTCTTTATGATCTCGGCCATCGACGGAGGGTTCAACCCAAGCAGTTGCGCGTGCTCGGCGCGGCACATGGGGTCCAGCGGGATGATGAGCACGTTGCGCTTCTGGTAGTTGGCCCAGGCCAGCGCCAGGTTCATAACTATGGACGTCTTGCCCACGCCCTCTTTGGGGCCCGAGAAGGCTATGACTCTGGGGGCTACGTTCTGTTGGTCCATAAGGTCTACCGCCGTTGCGCCGTGCCTTACTTTATGATGTCGAAAGTCACGAACAGGAACAGAGAACTCTGCTCCTCCACCACGTCGGTGGAGCCGAACAGCGCGCCTATCAGAGGCAGGCTGCCCAGTATGGGCACGCGGTTCTTGGAAACGTTGCGGTTGCTGCGCTTCAGGCCGCCTATCACCAGCGTCTCGCCGCTCTTCAGCTCCACTTCGGTCTGGATCTGGCGGGTGATCATGGACGGGATGGTGGTGCCGGAGGCTATGACCGGCTTGGAATAGTCCGGGTTGGAGACCTCCAGCTGGATCTGCACGTCCACGGTGTCCTTCTTTTCGGCCAGGATGACCGGCAGGACGTTGAGGATGACGCCGAACTTCTTAAACTCGGCGCCCACGCCCTGGTTATTGGAGTACGGCACCGGGATCTCGCCGCCCACGGTGAAGTTGGCCTGCGTGCCGCTCTTGGTGATGACCTTGGGGTTGCTGAGCAGCTGGGCCTTGCCTTCCGTTTCGAGCAGCTTCAGGGAAGCCGCCAGCTGCGTCTTGCGCTCAAAGTCGCCCAGCGTGATGATGCCGGGGACGGTCTTCTCCGAGAAATCGAAGAACTGGTTCCAGGAGAACCCGCGCGTTTTCTGGATGGAGCCGCTTATCTCCACGATGTCGGCGCTGACCGCCACCATCTTGGCGTCCTCGGCGAAGGCCGCGGCAGGCAGCAGCATCGTCAGGGCGAGGAATATCTTTTTCATAGTAGTATCCTTATTTTATAAGCCTCTTGAACGAGGCTATCTCCATCGGGTGGAGTTCCACGTCGCCAAGGCCGCGGACTATGACGTCCACCGAACCCTGCTTGACCGACAGCGACAGGTACTGCGCCTCGTTGGGGTTCAGCGCGAGCGAGAGCGCCGCCTTCTCGGAGAAAGCCTGGTCGGCGGCGGCCGCGGCGTCCTTGGCCTTGGCCTGGGCGCCGGACAGCCCCTGGCCCAGGTTGCCGCCCACGCCCAGCACCAGCACGTTCTGCAAAATGGTCGCGGTAACTTTTTCTTTGCGGTTGTCGCCCATTACGGCGTCGAAGCTGACCAGGATGTCCACCCTGTCGCCAGGCTTTATCAGGCGCAGCAGGTCGTTCTCGAGAGGCAGCACGCAGCCGCGGTAGCCGGGAGGCACCTTGACGCTGAGGCCGGCCTCAGGGGAGAGCGACACCAGCGCGCTCTGCGTTATCTGGTTGCCCTTGGGCACGCGCACGGCGGTGACCAGGTTGGAGACCAGTTTTATATCGGATTGGCTCTTAACCTCGTAGGCGTCCTGTTCTATGAACGTCTTCGGGATCACGCGCGTCTCCACCAGGTCCACGTTCATGATGGTGCGCGCGGGCAGGTCGTATTTGGCTACCAGCACGGTAGCGGGCTCGTTGGCCGCGGCCAGGTCGCGCTCTTTGGAGGTCAGCACCCACCAGTAGATGGCTGCCGCCGCTAGGGCCAGCACCATCGGCACGAGCATCCCTTTCTTTTCCATAATATCTCTCCCGTTGATCCGTCAGCTTGCGTTACGGCTAAATCTGTTCATCTGAAGTACGGCTTTTCCACCGGCATCCGCACCTTTACTATGATCTTCTTCTTCTTGCTCGCTTTCGGCTGGTCCGAAAGCACGTAACTGGAACCGGGGAAGATCAGCCTGGCTTCATACGTCAGCGTCACCAGCAGGTCCTCGCCCATCTGCCCGGACTGCTTGTCCTTGAGCGTGCCCACCAGGTCGCCTTCCACCCGGACCCCCGGGTTGGCCGGGAACATCTGGCTCAGCACGCTCTTCATCTTCTGTACGGCCAGCCCCTTACCGCCGCCGGAGCCGGCCCCGTTCGGGCCCGCCACGAGCGAGCCTATGCGGGCCAGTTCGTAGGCGCAGTGATGGGCCAGGATGGTCTGGAACCCCATGTTCCCCATCTCCATTATAAAGAACAGCAGCAGCATGAAGACCGGGAGCACGAGCAGCAGCTCCACGGTGACCTGCCCCGCCCTCTTGGCGCGCCTGAGCGCGCCGGCCAATAAGCTCTTCATGCCCATAAGCAGGTTCCCTGCCCGGCTCGCGCCGCGGCGGGTACCGCCTCCGAAACTTCTGCCGGACCGCGGCGGTTATAACGCCGCGGTCCGCGCCCGCGTCAGCCGCGGGCCTTCAGAACCGTATGGTTACTGGTTGCCGCCGGAAGCGCCCAGCGTGCTGGCCGCGCCGTTGATCATGCTCTGAATGCTGCCGAACAGCTGGGGCATATACTTCTTCAGCGCCACACCCGCGATGAGCACCACGCCCACCACGACCGCGAGCATCAGCAGGTATTCCACGGTGTTCTGGCCTTTGCGGTTCTTAAACAACTTGTTCATTTTCAGTTCCTCCGTAAACAATTTTAAAACTACCACGGATCTTCCTTGTACATCTTTATTATCACCAGGCTGCCGCGCTTGAACTGGTTGGCCAGCGCGTATTGCAGGGCCTTGTGCATCAGCACGAAAACAAAGAGCAGCGAAACCGTCACCAGCAGGTACTCCACCGCCGTCTGCCCCCGGCGCGCCCGCGGGACCTTGCCCGGGACCATAAAAAGTTCAGCGTCCGCCATCCTGCCCCGTCCGTCAGAACTGGAACTTCAGCGCCAGCTGGCTGGCCTTACCCAGCGCGCCGTACGGGACAAAAGTGTAATCCAGGCCCATGCCGTACCCCAGCGCCTGCGCGCTATAGATGCCGAAACCGAACGACCAGCCGGACGTGTCGGTCATCCCGAGCGAATCCAGCGTTTTATCGTCCAGGTTCTTGCCGACGTTATCGGACGGCGTATAGCCGGTCCGCAGCGATACGCGGCCCACCTGCAGGAATTCCTCCGGCAGGTTCAGTTCCACGCCGCCGCCCAGCCTGGCCTTGCGGTCGGAGTAACTCTTCTGCTCCAGCGCCACCGTCAGGAACGGGTTGAAAGCGAACGCCGCCCCCAGGCGTCCGGTCCTTACCACCTGGTGCTTCTTGCCGGACAGGTTCTGCGCGGCCCAGCCCAGCGAAAGTTTGCGGCCGAGGCGCAGGGCGGCGCCCACGTCGAAAACGAGGTTGCGGTATTCCTTGGAGTAGTTATCTTCCAGCACTTCCTTGGCGGAGGCGCCCACCAGCAGCTTCTCCAGGAAAAAGCCCTTGGCGAGCGTGAAGGACACGTAGCCGTTGCGCACTTTCACGTCGGCGCCGTACTGCGGCACGCCGTTCTGGTCGCGCACGTCGAAGTTCTTAATGCCGTAATAGGCCAGGTTCACGCCCACCACGGACTGGCCGATGGGGTGCACGTAGGACATGTACTGCCCGGAATAGTCCTGGATCCAGCTCAGGTAGGAGAACGAGAATTCTCGCATCTGCGCGGAGGCCATCCCGGCCGGGTTTATCCCCATCGCCTCGCCGCCTTCTACCAGCGAGACGCCGCAGTTGCCCAGGGCCTGCGCCCTGGGGCTGCCGGTCGGGATCTTCAGGAAGACGGCCCCGTCAGACCCCACCTTTGTATCTGCGGCTTGGGCCGCTGTGCAAAGCGCCAGCGCGGCGCCGGCGGCCAGACATAATTTTTTCATAGTTCCCATAAGTTCACCGCCTGTAAAAACCCGCTACGGGACCAGGATCTTCTTGACCACCTGGCAAACGCTCTTCGTGCCCTCGCTGGCCTCGAAGCGGATCACGGCGAAGTATACGCCGGGAGCCACGGACCTGCCGCTGGAATTCACGCGCGGCCAGCAGGCCCTGTCGGTGTGGGCGGTCAGGCACTTGCCGGCTCCGTCGATATTATCGCCGGCGCCGAGGATGCCGTAATCCTTTTTGTAGATCAGGTCGCCGGCCAGATTGTAGAGGCGCAGCGTAACGGCGCCGTTCTGCACTATCGGGATCCGGAACCAGCCGGAGTCCCCGGTGTACGGGTTGGGCGCGAAGAAAGTGTCCTTGGAGAAATCGGCGCAGGAGACGGCCCCGCCGCCGGTGGTCACCGGGATGTTGGACTCGGGGATATCGTCCGCCACCAGCGTCCCGGCGGCGAGCGTGCCGTCCAGCGTGCTGACCGAGTCGGTCATGGTGGATCCGAAGATCTTGAAGACGTAGTTGCCGTCCGGCACCTTGGAAAGCGTCAGGTCCGTGCCGTCCCAGTATTCCTCGATCTTGGTGCGGGCCGGCCGCACGCCCACGAAACGCTTGACCAGCCTGGTACCGCAGCCGTCCACCATCAGGGACGGGCAGCTGGAGAGGTTGGTGTTGGGTTTATAGACCTTGGTCACCACCTTCATGGGCTCCGAGATCTGGTAGGAAACTATGGCCGGGTTCTCCAGCGTCAGCGGCGTTATGGAAACGTCGTAGATGCGCAACGGGAACACGTCTATGGTCATCTGCACCGTGGCCTGCGCGGCCAGCTGCGAGGCGATGTCGCGGGCGGTAACGCGCACGTTATAGGCGCCGCCGGGCACAAAGTCGCCGCCGTCGTTCTTGCCGTCCCAGAAATCCCTGTAGACCATGTCGCCGTCGCGGATCTGGCCGTTAATAACGTTGGCCACCACCGCGGGCGGCATATCGAGGGACAGGATCTGCACCGTCACCGAGGACTGCCTGGTGACCGAGTAGTCGATCTCGTAAGGAGGCAGTTTCACGACGTCCGAAGAATTGTACATCGTGGGGATGCTGGGGATGACGTCGAAGTTGGTGAAGATGATCTGCCCGCGGGCCACGTCCACGTAGCCGTAGGCTTCGTCGGAGGCGTACATGGTCTGGGCCGTAACCACGGAGGACGTGGTATGGGCTATCAGCACGAAGGGATAGCGGCCGTCGGGCACCAGCAGGCCCGACGAGTCCCGGCCGTCCCAGTACTCGGTGATCTTATAGCGGCCCGGGCGCATGCCGCGGACGTAGAACACCGGGTCGGCAGGCAGGCCGGCCAGGGTGGGGTTGGAACCGTTGGTGGGCCAGATCTGCGACGGGTTGACCGTCACGGTGGTCTTGTAGATGTTCAGCTCCATATACATCGGCTGCGACATCTCGAAGGAGACGGTGGCCACGTCGGAGGTGCCGCCCAGCAGGGGCGTGGACTTGATGTCGACCAGCCGGAACATATGGACCGGGAGGAGCACCGTCATGGTGGAAGTCTTCATCTCCGAACACTGGAAAGGGTCCTCGGTGACCAGCTCGGCCATATAGGTGCCGCTGGAGACGTACGTGCCGTCGTCTTTTTTGCCGTCCCACATTTCCCTGTTGGAGAAGTTGGCGAAGCGCACCTCGCGGGTGGTGACATGCCGCACGATATTATTGGACATGTCGCGGATATTGAGCGACACGAACGCGTCCCTGCTGGGGGTGTAGCGGAAATAGAACGGGTCCAGGCCGGCCACCGACGGCGAAGAGCCGATAACGGTGGAGGAAGGCCCCATGAGGGCTATTACGCTGCCGCGGGCCACCGGCACCACGCCCACCTTGGTGAGCCTGGTATAGACCGTGCCGCCGGGGGCGAATACGGACTCGGAAGGGGTGATGGCGTCTATGGTGTAGACATAGTCGCCGTCGCAGACCGGCTTGCCGGAACTGTCGCGGCCGTCCCAGTAGGTGGAAACGGAGACGCGCCTGTCTTTCTGCTCGATAAAACTGCGGATGGCCGGCTTGGAAGCCGTGCCGTTGACGTAGTCTATCTGCGTGCCAGGCGGGTAGATATCCAGGTAGACGGTGGCCGCTTCGGTGAGCAGGTAGCTGATATTGGCCAGTTCGGTGGAAGAGGCCCCCAGCGGTTTCACTGCCACGTCGGTGATCTGCAGCGGGTCCAGCGCCATCTGGATGGTGGTGGGGTAAGCCAGGTCGGTGGGCGGCTGCCACATATCGTTGGAGCCCGCCTCTATGCGCACCAGGTAGCTGCCGCCGGCCACCAGGTTGCCGGTATTGTCGCGGCCGTCCCAGAAGTCGCCGTTGGTAAGCGTGCCGTCGGGAATGCCCTCGCCCACGCGGGGCGCGGCTATTATGATATTGCGCACCAGCGGCAGCTGGCCGGCGGTGTTGGCGTCGTAGACGTTTATGGAAACGGTGGCGTCCTTGGAAAGCCGGTAGAGGATGTTATAGGGCTGCGCGGCCACGCCGGTTATGCGGCCCACCACGGTGGGGCTGGAGCGCACGGTATGGATATTGGTGACGTTTATCTGGATGGGGATCTGGTTCTGGCCGGGAAAGGCGGAGGTCTGTTCTATGGCTATATTGCCGGCCGTTGCGCTGACCTGGTTGGTCTTTACGCGGGCGCGGAAACCGAACTGGCCGTTGGTCTTGCCGAAAATGCCATTAAGGTTATATGAACCGTCCCAAGCCGTGCAGAAATAATAGCCGGCGCCGCCGATTACGTATGGGTTGTTACCGGAGCTCTGGCAGGTGCCGATATTGTACATGTTGATGGTCTTTATCGGCGGGGTGGAGGCGGGGTCCAGCGGGTTGGAGCCGCTGCCGAATTTAAAGACCTCGAAAGTGAGTTCGTCGATGCCGAAGTAACCGTTGGTGCTGACGCAGACCAACTGGGCGCAAAGGGCAAGACAGCCGCCCGGGTAGTTGACGCGGGGGCGTTCGAACTCTATCAGGGAGGAATTCTGCCAGGGATTGCCGCCGGTGGTATCATAGGACCTGTCGGGGTCGGTGCCCACCACGTCGTTGCAGTAGCCGGTCCCCGGATCCTTGAATTTCACGTCTATGTCGTTGACGTAGAGCTGCTGGGCCGCGGCCGAAGCGGCCAGGCCGGCGACGAGGGCGAAAGCCCCGAACGCCGAAGATAATTTTTTTAGCATAGTCTTCCTCTGTAAATAACAAAACGGAACCCGGGCTGCGGTCCTGCCGCGTCCCGACACAAAATCATGTTCCAATTCTGCCATTTTCGCCATAATAAATCAATATTATTAATAAGCGCCTTTAAAAGGTTCCCTCCTACCTGTATAGTTTCAGGGAGTAGCGCTTAAGTTCATATCCTCCCGCCAGCGCGCCGGCCTTTTCCACGGTCCAGAGGTTCCCGCCTTCCACCCAGAAGGCCGCGGCCTGCGCTTTGCCGAAATCCTGGGCAGCGATGAGCGAGAAAGACCCGTCCTTCAGCTCATAGCGGCGCAGCACGTTCTTTGCGTCCAGGGTCCAGAGCTGGCCGCCGTACCACTGCATGCAGGCCAGGCTCTTCAGCCCGTCCAACTGGTAGGTGGCCGCGGCGCCGGCCTTGGGATCGAGGCCGTATTTGTAGAGCAGCCCGCTCGAGGCGTCGAAAGCCCAGAGGTTGTAGCCGTCCCAGGCCGAGCCCTGGGGGGCCGGGCCGGGGGTTTTGGCGCTGTCCAGCACCCGGCCGTCTTTGAGGTCCTGGCGGGCGTAGCGCAGCTGCGCCATATCCAGCGTCCAAAGGCCGTCGTCGGAGGCGCTCAGCGCGCCGGGACGCAGCGGCGCGCCGGCGGGAGCGGGCAGCAGCCGCAGCAGGGCCAGGTCTTTGGCGTCGCGCAGGGCGAGGCCGCGGTTCCAGTCGGCCAGCCAGATGCCGTCCTTGGTGACCGCGAGGCCGGCCGGGTTGGGCAGGTCCAGCGGGGCGGTGAACATAAGTTTATAGTGGGCTTTGGCGCGCCACGCGTAGATCTGCCACGCGGCGACCGACATCAGTATAAGGCCGGCGAGGGCCAGAGCGAAAGCGCGGGAAACGCCGCGGCGGGCCTGGACGAAAGCTTTGTCGGGGCCGGCGGAAACGAAGACGCTGGGCAGTTCCACGCCCTTGAGCGCGTAAAGCTTGAGCACCTGCGTGACCTTCTCGGACCACTGGCTGGATTCCTTGAGCACCTTGGCGAGCCCTGCGGCGTTCTCCACGCCCATGGACTCCTGCTCGCGCATCTTAAGGGTCCAGGCCTCGCGCTCGGCGCGCAGGCGTTCTTCCCACACGGCGAATTCCTGGCGGTGCGTCTCCCAGACGGAGCGCTCGCGGTCCCACATTTCGCGCCACTGCACGCGCTCGGCGTCCCAGTTGGCTTTGGCGCTTTCCAGGCGGCCGCCCAGTTCTTTCAGGCGGGCCTCCAGGTCCTTGATCTTTTCCTGGTCGTCGCGGCGGTTCTTGCGCTCGCTGAGCAGTTCGGCCAGCGTTTTCTCCACGGCTTCCTTGGAATCGCCCAGCTTGGCTTCCAGGCCTGCTTTGGCGTCGGCCAGGTCGGCTTTCTCCACGGCCAGGGCGTCGCCGCGGCGGCGGGCCTCGTCGCGCTCCGTGCGCAGGGCGTCTATGCGCTGCTGCAGGCTTACCAGTTCCACGCGGGTGCGCTCCAGCATTTCCTTGAGCAGGGCCAGTTCGCGCGCGTGGTTCTTTTTCTGCGTGTCTATAAGCTTGTGCGACTCTTCGAGCCCCAGGGCGGCGGTCATCTCTTCGTTGAGCATCTTCTCGCGGGCTTCCTGGTAGTGCTGCTTGATCTCGCTTAAATGGGCGCGGGTCTCCTCCAGCTGGGCGGTCAGGTCGCGCAGCTGGACGTCCTTGGCGGCCACAAGGGACCGCCAGTCGTTCTCGGCTTTGGAAAAATTCTCACGCAAAAAGCGCATAGTCTCCATGTTGGACTGCCGCACGTCGGGCGGCAGCGGGGAGGCGTTGGGCACGTATTCCCCCCCGGAAACTTTTTTCCAGAGGTCGTTGATATGCCGGTCTATATCTTTGCTTTCCATAGTTTTTCCTGGTCCAAATGCGGGAGGGCGGGCTTTAGGGCCCGTCCGTCCGTTATCTATATAGAGAGTTTAACAGGGGGGTATTAACCGCTAGTGAAGAAAGTGTTAACAAATTGTTACAAGCGGGTCGCCGGCCTGTTCCCTTCCCTCGCTGAGCGGGCGCGGCAGAAGAGGGTCTGCGTGCCTCCGCCGGCGGCGAACTCGCCTCGCACACAGTGCTCGGCTCAGACAGCGCCGCCGCGGCCATAATGATAGGCCGTCCGCTCCGGCACTTGGCCC
>JACRER010000010.1 GCA_016234365.1 Elusimicrobiota bacterium
GGTCAAAAAAATCCGCCCGAGCCCGCAACTCCCGCAGTTTCTCCGACGGAAAATTAAATTTTAATTTTATTTTCTGCCCGCCTAAGAGGAAGTTCAGCGCTGACGCGCTGGTAAACCGAGGAACGGTTTACCGAACCGATTTTAATTCCTTATGGCCGCCGGTGCGGCCGGCCCAGCGCTGCTGCGCCTGGCCGGCCTTACCAGCGGCAGGGAGTTGAAGAATTCGCACTTAAGTCCGGTTCAGCCCTGCTGGGCAAAACCGGACTTAAGAGCGGGGGAGGATAAGGTATGGAGCAACTTAATATGCGGTACTTTCTTTACGCGCGCAAATCCACTGATGAGGCGGACAAGCAGGTGCTGTCCATAGAGGCGCAGTTGGTGGAACTGCGCGAGTACGCCAACAAGGAGGGGCTGCCCATTGCCCGCGAATTCGTGGAAAGCAAGACCGCCAAAGAGCCGGGCCGCGAGGTCTTTAACGAGATGATGGCTAAGCTTGAGCAGGGCGCGGCCGACGGCATAGTGGCCTGGCACCCCGACCGGCTGGCCCGCAATTCCGTGGACGGCGGGCGCATCATCTACCTGGTGGATACCGGCAGGATCACGAAGCTCAAGTTCCCGACCTTCTGGTTCGACCCCACGCCGCAGGGAAAGTTCATGCTCTCCATCGCTTTTGGGCAGAGTAAGTATTACGTGGACAATCTCTCGGAGAACGTAAAGCGAGGGTTGCGCCAAAAACTCCGCAACGGTATCTGGCCTTCCTGGGCGCCAATGGGCTACCTTAACAATCAGGAAAATCACACTATCTACATAGACAAGGAGCGCGCGCCGCTTATCAAGAAAGCCTTTGAAATGTACGCCACCGGCAATTACTCGATACGAGAGCTCCGGCAGTTCCTGAACTCGTCCGGGCTTGTCGGGCGCAATCAAAAGAAGGCGCTGTCTATTGGCAACTGCCATTACTTTCTCCGCAATCCTATCTATTACGGCGTTATGCGCTACTACGGCGAGGTTTACGAGGCCAAGCACGAGCCCATAATCTCCAAGGACGTATTTGAAAAATGCCAGGTGCTTCTTAAAAACAAGAGCAAGCCTAAGCAGAGGGGGTTCAAACCTTACGTTTACCGGGGCATTTTTCACTGCGAGCATTGCGGTTGCTTCATCACCACCGAGACGCAAAAGGGCCATAACTATTTGCGCTGCACCAAACGGAAGAGCCCTTGTCCCGCGCGCTATACCCGCGAGGAGGAGGCCGACCGCCAGGTACGGGAAATCTTGAAAGGAGTTTCCTTACCCCCGGCCCTGGCCGCCGATGCTCTTGATAACATAAAAAAGGATAAAACTAAGGCGGCCCAGGCCGGGGAAGAAGCCGCCCAAAATCTGCGAGATAAGTTGGTTATCCTTAACGACCAATTGGGCAGGTTGCTGGATATGGTACTGCAAGGCTCCCTGACGCGGCCCGAGTACGCCCACAAGAAGGCCCAATTGGTCGATGAAAAAAAGGAAATCGAAAACAAACTCGCAGCTTTTGCGCGGGAGGAGAGTACGCGGAACGAACCGTTGAAAAGGTTCTATGAGCTCTGTGTTGTCGTCGGAGAGTCGGCGGTTACTGGAAGTTCGTCCGATAATCTGCAAATAATGAGAAAAATCGGTTCGAACTTCCTTTTAGGCGGGCAGAAAATAAAATTAAAATTTAATTTTCCGTCGGAGAAACTGCGGGAGTTGCGGGCTCGGGCGGATTTTTTTGACCCAGACTTTCACAACTCCATAAATTGGCGCCCTCTACGGGATTCGAACCCGTGATCTCTGCCTTGAAAGGGCAGCGTCCTAACCGCTAGACGAAGAGGGCACAAGAACTTCCTACTGCATAAAACCCGGCTTGCAAACCGGATTTTATTTTGTAGAATCATAGTCTAGCAATTGACGTCGTCGGTGTCAAATTGGCCCGACGGGGGGAAAATGACCGAAGAAAACCTGCAACAGCCAACGCCGCCGCCACCGCCTCCTCCTCCGCCCCAGCAGCCGGACGTTAACTCCGAACTGCAGCGCGCGCGCTCCGGCAACAAACTCCTTAAGATAGTGGCAGGCGTGCTGGCCGCCCTGTTCCTGCTGATGGCGGGCTCGGCTTTCTATATTTATCGCAAGGTAACGCAGACCAAGGCCGCCTTGGAAGAGGCTTTTGCCTCCGCGCCCAACCCCTTTCCTCAGGCGCTCCAGCCTGGCGGCGCCGCCGCGCCCGGGCAGGGCTTTGCCATGTTCCAGCAGAACGCCCCTCAGTCTTCGCTCGGGCTGGTGGGTTCAGTGCCGGGCGCGCAGCCCGGGATCGTTATGACGCCGGAGCAGAGCGACCGCGTTTACAAGGCCATGATGAAGTACGCGGACCGGCCCATCGTCAAGGATTTCATGGCCGACCTCCGCAAGAACCCGGATATGGTCAAGGCTTTCGACAGCGCCAAGGGCGGCGGCAACCCCATGGCCGTGGTGGCGGCCATCCGTAACGCCAAGGGGATGGATGCCATAGTGGCCAAGTACGCCTACCGCCCGGAATTCCTTTCGCTGCTGATGGAAGTGATGAAGGACCCCGAGATAAAGCCGCTTATGGGCGCCATGCCCGGTATGCCCGGCGGGGCCCCGGCCATGCCAGGCGCCGGCCAGCCGGCAGTGCCCCAGGCGCCGGAACCCATGGAGGGCACCGTTTCCCCTGACGCCGCCGGTTCCGGCGGGGCGGGGGACTCCCCCATGACGCTGGATACGTCCGTGATAAGCGGCACCGCTTCGGAGCCGGCCGCTAAACCGGTGCGCCGCGGCGTCCCGCCACCGGTTGACACCCAATAATATAATTAAGTTTAATAAACGGATATGTGGCTGAGAGCTTTGGCGCGCTTTTTCAAGAACGCGGCTAGGCCGGTGAGTATTTTTATAATACCTCACAACGGCATGCCGTCGTTGCGTTTTAACCTGCCGGTGCTGTTCCTGATGGTCTTCGGGGCGGTTTGGACCGCCACCACCATCTGGGCCGGCTACATAGCGGGCCGCCACTTCGATTACTACGTTACCAAGGCCGACAACAAGATCCTGCGCACCAAGATGGCTTACGTCTCCGAGCAGGTGGAGAAGGGCCTGGCCTACCTTGAAATGACCAAGCGCACCGATTCCCAGCTGCGCAAGGTGCTGGGGATGGACCCGTCCATGCTGGGCAAACAGGAAGCGCTGGGCGGGCCGCAGGATTCCGACCTGGCCGACTTCCGGCGCCTGCTGGACGCCAAGGCCGCCGAGATAAAAGAGACCACGCTCAACAATTCCATCCAGAAGATGCAGGACGAGTCGCGCAAGCGCCTGTCCAGCTACACCGAGATCACCCTTTACCTTACCGACCGGCATAACTCCGCGCGCGCCACGCCGTCCATCTGGCCCGCCGAGGGGCGCGTTACGTCGCAGTTCGGCTACCGCTTCCACCCGCTGCGCCTGTCCAACGAGTTCCATACCGGCATAGACATAGCCAACGAGGCCGGCACGCCGGTCTACGCGGCCGCCGACGGCGTAGTGCGCCACTCCGGCTGGGCGCAGGGCTACGGCATGTGCGCCGTGGTGGACCACGGCTTCGGTTATTCCACGCTTTACGGGCATATGAGCGAGATAGTGGCCAAAGAAGGCACCGCCATCCGGCGCGGCCAGCTGGTGGGCCGCATGGGCTCTACGGGCACTTCTACCGGCAACCACCTGCACTACGAGGTGTGGACCGGCGGCCTGCCGCGCGACCCCATGAAGTTCCTGCAGGCGGGCGCCAAGCGCGCCGGCAACTTCGCGGGGCTGTTCGACGGCATTTTCGGAGGACTGTAAACCTATGGCAATGTTCAAGAACTCCAATATCAGTTTCGAATCCAAGAACGGCGACACCGTGATAGGCACCGAGGCTTATTTCCAGGGCACGCTGACGGCCAAGGGGTCGCTGCGCATAGACGGCCGCGTGGACGGTTCCATTGTGGACGCCAAGATAGTTACCGTGGGCAAGTCTGGTAAGATCAAAGGGGATATCTCCTGCGAAGTCTGCTACGTCTGCGGCGAGGTGAAGGGCAACGTCACCGCGCTGGACCACGTAGAGGCGCTGGCCGGTTCCCGCGTGGACGGGGACCTGCGCGCGCCCCGCATAATGCTGGAGGAAGGCGCCGTGTTCAACGGCAACTGCTCCATGGAAACGCCCAAGAAGGGCGCCCGCGCGGAGGACCGCGCCGAGAAGTCCTATAAGACGGAGGCTGACCTGTAATGATCTCTTTTTTCTCCAAGTACCGCCGCATAGTTTTCATAGTCACGGTAGCCATCTTCCTCGTCGGAGTGTTCGTGGGCCTGGGCGCCTACGTGTTTACGGGCGACTCCATGGGCGCCGTAGCCGACGTGGGCGGCTCCAAGATCCCGTACCAGCGTTTTGTAACGCAGGTCAACCGGGCCATGGCCACCTTCAAGGATTCCAATACCGAAGTTAACGAGGCGCTGTCGCGCACGGTGAAGCAGGAGATCTTCCGCGAGATGATAGTGGAGGAGCTGCTCAGCCAGCAGGGCGATAAGCTGGGGCTGCAGGTGCCCGACTTCGAGGTGGCCGTGGAAGTTCAGAATACGCCGGCGTTCCGCGAGAACGGGCAGTTCAGCCCGCGCGCCTATTACCAGGCCGTCTATAACGAATTCCAGATGTCCCCGTCGGAATACGAGGCGTGGCGCAAGAAGGCCCGCCTGGCCAGCAAGTTCAAGCAGTTCGTGTATACCAGCGTTAAAGTAACGCCGGAAGAGGCCGCCTCGGCCTATATTGCCAAGAACAAGAGCCTGAAGAATTTCGACAAGGAACGCGCCAAGTTCACCGACCAGCTGGCGCAGGAAAAATTCGGCAATATCGCTAACTACCTGCTGCGCCAGCTCACCGTGCGCCAGGAGATAAAGAGCTACCTGGAGCAGCGCGAACAGGGACGCTAGGCCGGACGGGAAAAGGGGACAGGCTGCTTTTTTTCCGGAAAAAGTAGCCTGTCCCCTTTTTTTATGATCGAGATACACAACCTTACCAAAAGCTTCGGCACGTTCAAGGCCGTGGACGGCCTTAACCTGCGCGTGGCGCCCGGCGAGATCTTCGGTTTCCTGGGGCCCAACGGCGCCGGCAAGACCACCACGGTAAAGATCCTCTCCGGCATCATGCGCCCCACCTCCGGGCGCGTGAGCGTGGCCGGGTTCGACCTGGCCCGCGACCCTCTGGCGGCCAAGCGCGCGCTGGCCTACATCCCCGACGAGCCTTTTGTGTATCCCAAGCTGACCGGCTGGGAATTTTTGCGCTTTATAGGCGACCTTTACGCCGTGCCCCCGGCCGAGCAGAAAAAGCGCATCCCGGAGCTGCTGGAGACCTTCGAACTTACGGATTCGGCCGGCGAACTGCTGGAGGGGTACTCCCACGGCATGAAGCAGAAACTTCTTATCGCCAGCGTCCTGCTGCGCCGCCCCAGGGCGGTGCTGTTCGACGAGCCTACCGTGGGCCTGGACCCCAAGAGCATCCGCCGCTTCAAGACGCTGCTTGCCGACATCGCCCGCGAGGGGGCGGCGGTGTTCATGTGTACCCATATCCTTGATATGGCCGAAAAGCTCTGCCACACGGTAGGCATTATCTACCGCGGGCGCCTGGTGGCGCGCGGCACGGTGGCCGAGGTCAAGAAAATGGCGTCGGGCTCGGCGGGCGAGCGCTCGCTCGAGGACGTCTTCCTGGAGCTGACCGCCTGACCATGCTGGGCCTCCTGCTGGCCCGCAAGGGCCGTACCTTCATTAACACGCTGCTCGCGCTGCGCGGGTGGCGCCTGGCCAAGAACGCCATGTTCGGCGGGGTGGGCGCCCTTATGCTTTCCGCCCTTTACGCCGGGTTCTGGCGCCTGCTCAACTACCTGGAAGGCGTGCAGCTGATAGGCCCCATGCTTTCCTGGAAGCTCACCTCCATGGTGCTCCTGATGACGTTCACCATGGTCATAGTCTCGTCCATAATCATCTCCATGTCCACGCTGTACTATTCCTTCGACCTTAAATTCCTGTTCTCGTGCCCGCTTAACCTGCGCTCCATCTTCATGGATAAGGCGCTGGAAACGGTGTTCTACTCGTCGTGGACGCTGGTGCTGGCCATCCTGCCCTACATCCTGGCCCTTGGGCGCATAAAGGCGCTGGGCGCTGGCTTTTACCTGGCTTACTGCGGCCTCATGGTGCCGTTCGTAATGCTGGCGGGTGCCGCCGGTATTATTTTCAGCATGACGGTGATGTACCTGTTCCCGTCGTCGCGCACCCGCGACATCACCTGGCTGCTGGGCAGCCTGTCGGTGGCGTTCGTGTACGTGATGTTCCGGTTCTCCAAACCCGAGAAACTGCTCCGGCCCGATTCGCTGGAGGTGGTGGCGCAGTACATCCAGTACCTGCAGTCCCCTACGGCGCCGTACCTGCCGTCCTGGTGGGTTACCAAGGCCATGACGGCCTACTCCGCCGGGCATTGGCCGGCTTTTTGGCTGAGCGCGCTGGTGCTGTGCGGCGCGGCCGCCGCGGTCTACGGGTTCATCTATTTCCTCTCCGGGCGGCTCTATATGCGCGGCTTCAGCGGCGCGCAGGGCTCGCCGCGTTTCCGCGGCGGGAGGGCTACGCTGCCGGAGCAAAAACTGGCGCAGCGCTTCCCGGCCCTGCGGATACCACTCACGCTTTACTGGAAAGACCGCCTGGCGCTGGGGCGCGACGCGCGCTACTGGTCCCAGATCATCCTTATCGCCGCGCTTATAGCGGTGTACCTCTTCAGTATCCGGCAGCTGCCGCTGGATACGCCGGATATCAGGAGCCTGGTGTCGTTCCTCAACGTCGGGGTGGCCGGTTTCGTGGTGGCCGCCATAGGCCTGCGGTTCACTTTCCCGGCCATCAGCCTGGAGGGCAACAGTTTCTGGCTCCTTAAGTCCGCGCCGGCCGGCACGGCCGAGATAATGCGCGAAAAGCTTATGGTTTCCATGGTGCCGTCCGCGCTGATAGGCCTTATCCTCATCACTATCTCCAACCACCTGCTCAACGCCGACCTCTTTGTGTCGCTGCTGTCCGCTTTCACCATCCTGACTGCGTCTTTGGTGATCTCGGTCATGGGTATAGGCCTGGGCGCGGTCTTCCCGGATTTTAAAGTGGAGAATATCCACCAGCTGGAGTCGTCTTACGGCGGTTTTTTGTACATGGCCTGCGCTATGGGCTACCTCTCGCTCGTCGTGGCGGTGGAGGCGTGGCCGGTGCAGATGCATTTTGCGCAGCGCTTTGGCCGGGCGCACGCGTGGGACCCGGCCGGCGTGGCGCTGTGCGCCGGAGTGTTCTTGCTTTTGAATTTTACCGCGGTCTACGTGCCGTGGAAAATAGGCCTGCGCAACCTGGAGCGCTACGAGGTCTGACGCGGAGGAACTACATGCTTAAAAGAACGGTGTTATTTACCCTGGCGGTCATGCTGGCGGCAGGCTATTGCCGGGCAGGCGACGCGGCGTCCGCCGCCAAACCGCGCGGCCAGTTCGCGCTCACTTATGACGACGGGCCGGGGTTCATTACCGGCGACCTGCTGGCGCTGCTGGAGCGCCGCAAGGCCAAGGCCACTTTCTTCATGCTGGGGGAGGCTGTGCGCGCCAACCCGGCCATGGCAAAAAAAGTGCGGGAAGCCGGCCACCTGGTGGCCAACCATACCGATACGCACAAGAACTGGTTCAAAATAGGCAAGGCCGCGGACCGCGAAAAAGTGTTCGCCGCCGAGGTAGGCAGGGCGGAAGAGGCCATTGTAAAAGCCACCGGCGAGAAGCCGGCCATCCTGCGCATGCCCAACGGCTACACCGCGCCCTGGGTGCGCGAGGCCGCTAAAAGAATGGGCTACCGCACGGCCAACTGGGACTACGGCAGCGACTGGACCAAACTGCCCGAAGAGAAAATGATAGCCGAATACCTCAAGGCCGTGCGCGCCGGCAACGTACTGCTCATGCACGACGGCGGGGGGAAGAGCCGGCAGAAGACACTGCGCATAACCGCGGCCGTGCTCGACGAGGCGCAGCGCCTGGGGCTGGAACCGGTGCGGCTGGACGTGCTGCTTAAATAAATTTTGTAGAATAGCCGGGCGGGCGAGTGGCGGAATTGGTAGACGCACAGGTCTCAAAAACCTGCGATCTCACGATCATGAGGGTTCGATTCCCTCCTCGCCCAGGGATTTAAAGGTGCTTATGGCCAAGATCAAAGTACTGGTGGTGGACGACAATATCAACTTCCTGCAGCTGGCCCAGCTGGCGCTGGGCGCGGACGAATACGAGGTGCACACCGCCACCGACGGGCAGGATGGGTTCGAGCAGGCCAGGAAAGTGCGCCCGGACATTATCCTGATGGACGTAATGATGCCGCGCGTGTCCGGCCTGGAGCTGATGCGCATGCTGTTGGCGGAGGGCGACCTGAAAGAGATCCCGATCCTGGTGATGACCGCCAGCCACTTCGACCCGTCCACCGAGCAGGTGTTCAAGCAGGAATCCAACGTGAAGGGCTTCCTGCAGAAGCCGTGCCCGGTGGATATCCTCAAGGCCTCCATAGCCAAAGCCCTTACGAAGTGATACCGGGGAGGCCGGGCCTCCACGCCAAAAAAAGAGGCGCCGCTTGGCGCCTCTTTTAATTTGCCGGGAAAGTTCAGGTGTAGGGGATGCTGATACGGGTGGGTTCCGGCTTGGGCTTCCAGCGGAACTCGGTTTCCTGCAGTTCCACGGCGATGTCCAGGATCTCCTTGATGATGCAGGTGACCGGGATGGAGAACAGCACGCCCCAGAAACCCCCTATCTCCAGGCCGGCCATCAGCGCCAGCAGGATCACGGCCGGGTTGAGCGCCACGGCCTTTTTCATGATGTAGGGCTGCAGGAACCAGTCGTCGAGGAACCGCAGGCCGGCGAAGAAGGCCAGGATCTTGAGGATGGGCACTATGCTGCCGAACTGCAGGTAAGCCACTATGGAGGAGGCTATGGCCCCGACGATGGCGCCCAGGTAGGGCACGAGGCTGGAGATGCCTATGAGGATGGCTATCACCGACGCGTAGTTGAGGTCGAACAGGAGCAGGCCGGTGAAGGCGATGAGGAAGATTATGAACGCCTCGGTAAGGATGCCGCGCAGGTAGTTGCCCAGCGACGCGTCGATGCGCGAGGCGATGTGCAGCATCAGTTCGGCGTGGCGCGCCGTCAGGTGGTCCAGCAGGTAGTCGAAGATGCCGGCCCCGCCGAGCAGCATGAAGAACGTGATGAAGGGTATGATGAACAGGTAAGACAGCGCCGGGATAACGCCCAGCAGGAACTGCGGGGCCGCCTCCAGCAGGTGGTCCAGCTTGGTTTCAAGCCGCAGCGAAGCCAGGAACGGGTAGTTGCGCACTATCTTGGCGTTGAAGTTGAGCACGAACTGCTGCAGCCGGCTGGCGTACTGGGGCCAGGACTGCTGCAGCGATTCCAGGTCGAACGACAGGAAGTGGAACAGCAGGTAGCACACCGTGAAGACCAGGGCGCCGGCGCCGAGGTAGAGGCCCGCCACCGCGTAGGTGCGCTTTATGCCGCGCACTTCGAAGTACTTTATGACCGGGCTGATAACGTAGGCCAGGGCGGCGCTGAGGATGAAGGGGAACAGCGCGTTCTTTGCCAGCACTATGAAGTAGACCAGCGCCAGGCCTATGGCGACCGGCAGCAGGAACTGCGCGTAGTTTTTCTTTGGCTGGGTTTCGGCTGGCATCGCGGCTCCCGTTACCTGGTTTCGCCCGGTTTCTCTATCATGGCGCGCAGGCGCGCCGACATTATCTTGGCCAGCTGCGCCGCTATGATCACGCCTATCGTGGGGCGGGCATAGAGCAGCGATTCCAGCTTTATCTTGAAGAGCATGAAGACCTTGGTGTCCTCCAGCGCGTAGGCGGTGGCGGTGCGGGGCATTTCCTCCAGCAGGGCCATCTCGCCAAAGAACTCGCCCGGGTTCACCTCGGCGATAACTTCGCTCTTCTGCGTGGCCTTGTCCAGGCGCGCCAGGGCTATCTTACCGTCGAAGACTATGAACAGCGCCCGGCCTATGTCGCCCTGCGTGAAGATGGTTTCGCCCTTGAGGTAGGTGCGCTCCTGCAGGCACTCGAGCACGTGGATCAGGTGCCGTTTCTTAATGCCCTCGAACAGGCTGATGCCCTTGAGGAAGCCCAGCTTGCCCAGTATCTCCTCGTCGTAGAGGCGGCTGAAGAGGCGGAAGGCTTTCATTTGTTGCCCGTGAAGAAGCCGTACACCATCTGCGCCGCCCGGAACCAGCCGGAGCTGACCGCGCCGGAGACGGATTTTACGGCGCCGATCACGGGGTCCAGGGCCGTCAGTTTACCGTCGGCGTTGAGCGCCAGGTATTCCACGGCCTTGGCCGTGTGGCAGACCTGCTTGAGCGTTACTATGAACTGTGCCGCCAGGGCCACGAAGGCCAGCGTTACTATGACCGCGCAAACAACAAGTATCGTGTTCATTTGTTCCTCCCGACCGAATATCCGTTTTGGGTCACTTCCCCAGGATGCGCCGCTCTAAAACCTTTACCCGCGCCACCAGCACGTCGTTGTCGAACGGCTTGGTAAGGTAATCGTCCGCCCCGCGCTCGTAGCCCTGCACCTGGTCTTCGGTGAAGGCTTTTATGGTGAGCAGCAGTACCGGCATGTTCTTGAACCTTTCGTCGGAGCGGATGCGCCCCAGCAGCTCTATGCCGTCCATCTCCGGCATGTTGATGTCCAGCACGGCCAGGTCCGCGCCCTCGGCTTGCAGGGCGTTCCAGGCCAGCAGCCCGTTCTCGTGAGCGGAGAGTTCGTAGCCGGCTTCGGAAAGCAGTTCCGTCACCAGCATCCTGAACGTATTGTCGTCGTCAGCCACCAGAACTTTCATGCGTCCTCCGCCCTATCTGGCCGGCTCGGCTTTGTACATATAGCCGGCCCCGTACACGGTCTTGACGTTCTTGCCGTACTGGCCCAGTTTGTGCCTGAGCGTTTCCACGTGCTTGTCGATGGTTTCGCAGTTCACCTGGCCGGATTTCTCCTTCCAGATCTCGCTCATCAGAAAATCGCGCGTAACTACCTGCTCCTCGTTGCAGACCAGCGTGGAGAGGATGTCGAACTCTTTGGGGGTGATGTTCTCCAGTTCGGCGGGTTTCTTCTTTTTAAGGCCCGCCAGGATGGTGCGCTTCACGCGGTCTATCTGCAGGTCGCCGTTCTTGGAGACCACCAGCGTGCGCAGGCAGACCAGGTTTGGGAGTATTCGGCGCAGATGAGCCTTTATCTTTGAAAGCAGTATGCGCTCGTCTATGTCCGCCATTACGAAGTCGTCGGCGCCGGCCTCCAGCAGTTCAGCTATTACGGCGTTGGCGGCCTTGTCCTTGTGGGCCACTGCGATGGCCGAGAGGTTGGCCCGGCCGGCTATAAAAGACTTGAAATCGGAGGGGGAGTGCAGGTCTTCCAGGCCCATGGCCACCAGGGCCAGGCCCTTGCGGCCTTCGCTGGCCCGCCCCAGGGCGGCCAGGGTCTCCACGCGCTCCACGCGCAGGCATTCCCTGGAAAAAAGCCGGTACCAGCTTTCTGAAAGCTTAAGGTCGCTGGTCACTATCCAAAGCGTAAAATCGGTCATAAAACCGGACGGGACTCCGGCAAAAGGCTATTATAACTAAAAATGCGGGTTCAGGTCCTGACTTTCGGTCTTCCCCGCGGGCCGGCGCCGCCGCGGACCCGCCACATTATCGTAACAATAGTTCGGGATTTCTTCGGGATTTGGCGGGCGTCGGCCGCTATAATATGATTACGACTATGACGCGCCCCGAGAAACAGTTCGCCAGCCTCCTGCCCGCCGCCTTAATGGCGGCTTTCTCGCTTTTTTCCGCCCGCCCCGTAGCGGCCGACGTTTCTTCCGGCGGCGAGTTCGCTATTGAGGCCTCGGTGCTGGATAACGGCGGCGGTGAGAGGCTTTCAGGGGGGGAATACGCTTCCAGGGGGTCCCTGTCCCAGATCTCCCTGCCCGCCAACCAGGGGCTGGCCACCGGCGGCGAGTACGTTAACCGCGAGGGTTTTTATAACCCGCCACACCTGACCTTCCAGAAAGGCCTGGCCGCGGTGATGAACATGCCCGGCGGCGAGATAAGCGTGACGCTGCCTCCCGCCTCCGTGGACAAGGACCGTTTCGACATAACCATGAACCGCGACCCGCTGGCCTCCCCCATGGCCGTGGACCCCGGCAAAATAGGCGAGGCCAACAACAAGATAGTCCATAACGACGGCGAGTGGTCCCAGCTCTACCCCGGCGCGCTGGCCGAAATGAGCATCTTCGACGAGCAAAGCCTTTTCCTCAAGCCGCTGGCCAAGCCCGGCGTGCTCACCATGCGCTACTCCGACGCCAATAACGACGGCATCCTGGACGGCTCCACCCCGCCGGTGCGCATAGACACCCTTAACGCCTGGACGCTGGACCAGAACCGCAATATGTGGGTGCGCCTGCCAGACGCCGGCGCCAACCCCGGGGCCAAGACGGTGAGCGTGTTCTTCGGCGCGCCCGGCGTTTACGCCGTGATAGGCGCGCTGGACGATTCCGTGCGCGACGTTTACGCCTTCCCCGTGCCCTTCCGCCCCAACGGGCCCCAGGCCGGCACCAACCAGGGCCAGACCGGCACCGAGGCCGACGGCATAACCTTTACCAGCGTGCCGCAGTCCGGCAAGATAGAGATCTACACTCTGGACGGCCGCCTGGTGCGCAAGATAGCCATCCCAGACACCCTTATCATCCCCGACGTGCGCTGGGACGTGCGGACCGCCGGCGGCGAGCGCGTGGACAGCGGCGTGTATATCTGGCGCGTGTACTCCGGGCATAACGTGAAGACCGGAAAGTTGATGGTAATCTGGTAGGGAACGGGTAGTTAACTATTTTATGAACGCCGTGACCAACAAACTTAAAGGAGCGACCGCCAGCCGCGTGCTGCGCGGCCTCGCCCTTTTAGGCCTGTTGGAGTTCGGTGCTGGCACGGCCGCGGCCGAGGTGCCGGTCAAGTTCACCTATCAGGGCAACCTGCGTCAGAACGGCTTCCTGGTGAACGGGAGCCGCTCCATGGTGTTCCGCATATACGATTCTTCCACTTCAACCACCGCTCTCTGGACTAGTGGCGTCTATAACGTACAGTTGTCCACGGGCGTGTTCCGGGTGACGCTGGAACCGGCGCTCTCCGACTGGCAGGCCGGCAATCTCTGGCTGGAACTGGAAGTGGCCGGAGTGCGCATGTCACCCAGGGAGGAAGTCACTTCGTCTCCGTATTCGGTGAACAGCCTGATGGTGTCCGGTAAGCGCTACACTACAGCATCCTCGGCGCCGTCCTCGCCCACCCCGGTTTCCGGTGACCTCTGGATGGATACCGTTACCAATACCCTGAAGTTCTGGAATGGATCGGTATGGATGCTCACTTCCGGTTCCGGAGTCCCCGGAGTGCATGCCCATACTCACGCTGCCGGAGGTTCGGACCCGATAGTCGACCTTGGTACCCATACCGTGCATGGCTACATAACCGTTTCTTCCGCGGTCAACGCCGGCTGGTTCTCAGGTGACGGTGCCAACCTCGGCAACCTCAATGCCTCGCAGTTGCTGTCCGGCACCGTTTCCGACGCGCGCCTTTCCGCCAATGTGGATCTGCTTGATGCCAACCAGACGGTGGTTGGGGCCAAGACCTTCATAAGCAGCGTCACCGTGGTTTCGCCGTTGGGCGTGATATCCGAGCGGGTTAAGTTCAACGATGATAATATAACCGCCCAGCGCGCCACCGCGGCGCAGTACGGCGGCGTGGCTGTTTCAACGCATATTTATACCCCCGGGAACGTGTATGCGGCCCGCATCATAGGCGACATTTCAGGGGCGTGGGGTCTCACCGGAGCCGATGACCTCGGCAATCACATCGCTACGATGACCTTGGATATGTCCGGTTTCGGCATCACCGCCGCCAAATACGTCGTGGCATCCTCCTTCACGGCCACCGGGCCCGGCGGCTTTTACGGTCTGGGCTCCTCCATCACCGGCCTGGACGCTTCCGCCGTAACCCTCGGGACGCTGTCGGGGAACAGGATAGGCAATGTTATAGTTTCCACCCACATAGTGGACGGGGCCATACAGAACCAGGATCTGGCCGACGCTTCCATTACCCGTAGCAAGCTCAACCAGTCCGGCTGTTCCGCAGGCCAGTTCCTGCAGTGGGACGGAGCGCAGTGGTCCTGCGTTACAGGTGGTTCGCTGGGTGTGGAGTCAGATCCGCTGGCGATACATAACAGTGAACTGCCGGAGGGCACCACCTTCTACGTCTCCTCCGGTACCGCTAACAATCTCAATGTGAATTACTCCCTTACGGTGCAGGGCACGTCCCACCTTAAGGGCGCGCCCGGGCAGGAAGGCCTGCGCGTGGAGTCCACCGGCAACGTGGGGATAGGCCTCAGCGGCGCTGCGGCGCGGCTGCAGGTTAAGGGCTCCGATACCCAGAATTACAGCTTGGCGGTAGGTACCGGCACGGTCAACCAGGTGGTAGTCAGCACTTCAGGGGCGGTGGGCATCGGCACGCAGGCTCCCAGGGCCCGGCTGGACGTGAGCGGGGAAGACCTCCCCGGCGGGTATATAGCGATCTTCAACTCGGGCCCCAAAGTGGCGGCCTGGCTGCGTAATAAATAGCGCGGAGCAAGTTACTCGACAGGGAGCGCAAAACGGAGCTTAATGGAGGAAGTTATGAGAGGAGTATATAAAATAGCGGCGGCTTTACTGATCGCCGCAAGTTCGGCCGGGTTGGCCTATGCGGATAATGACACCGAGTTCGGTGTAGAGGACGACCTCACGGTGTTGGGAACTGGCGGCAGCGCCGCGGACCCTGACCTGGAGGTTAAGGGCTTCACGGTGTTCGGGGCTACGCAAGCGGCGCCCCTGCTGCAGATCCCCGTGGCTCCCGGCAACATATTCGCCAACGGATATGTGCAGGTGTCCAGCGGCATGTACGTGGCGGGCAACTCCACGTTCACCGCCTATGGCATCTTCCAGAGCACGGTGACCATGATCGAGGGCAACCTCAAGTACGGCACCGCCGTCTCCGGTAAGGTGCTTAAGAGCGGCGGCAACGGGTACGTCTACTGGGGCGACGACACCACCGGCATTACTTCCCTTAACGGCACGCCGTACAACATACGGATGGAAGACGCCGCGGGCACAGGCCTGGCGGACTCCCTATTGATCCAGAACCCTGCTTCCACCAACATAACCCTGATAAACGGCTCTTCCATGACCGTGACTGGGGAGTTCGGGGTGGGTGGACTCACCAGGTTCAACGGGAACATGACCGCTGCGGCCTACGGTATCTTCCAGAGTACCGTGCAGTTCACCGGGAACACCGGGGCCCTCACCAACCTCTACTTCGACAATGCCGCGGCCAATGTCGGCAGGGTGCTTAAAGCGTCCGCTAACGGGTTCCTCTACTGGGGTTCCGACGCTACCGGCCTGTCCACTCTCGGTTCGCCGTATAGGCTGCAGATGGTGAACTCCGCGGGGGACGGCCTGGTAGACTCCATGTTCATCCAGAATGCCGGGGCCACCAATATCACCATGATCGCGGGAAGTTCGATGACCTTTAACGGAGCCATGAACACTACCGCCAATGTGCAGTTGGGCGATTCTACCGGGGATAATCACGGTGTGAACAGGGCCCCGGAGGCCGGTGTGGCCATGGCCGTGGACGGCAGCGGGACCAGCGGGACTTACGCTGCCAAGTTCTACTCCAACGGTTCCCTTGCCGCCTGGATCAAGAAGAAGTGATCGGTGGAAGTTCCTCCTTTATAAGCCCCGCCGCGCTCCCGGCGGGCAGGACAGATGGACGGAAAAAGACGGGGTCGCGCTACACCTGGCGACGTTAAGGTGACAAATTAGATATAATCGGAAACGGGTATGCGAAGCGGCGGTATAACTCTTGCCGAGAGGCTTTTTTTAGCTCTGCGCGGGGCCATTGTGGTCTCCGCGGCGCTGTTCTGTTTCTTTGGCGCCGCCAACGCCCAGGACCAGACCGAACTTGGGTCCGAAGACGACATCTCCGTGCTTGGCATCGACGGCACCGTCCCAGACCCGGATGTGGAAATTAAAGGTTTCTCCGTATTCGGTTCCACCAATGTTCTAACTCATATCTCCACCGCCCCCGGCAATGTTCTTATCAATGGCGCCCTGGAAGTCTCCAGCGACGTTTACGTGGTGGGCCGGTCCACTTTTTCCGGAAACGTGCATTCCCTCGGTTCCATTTCCGCGGTCAAATTCTACGGTGACGGTTCAAGTCTGACCGGCCTGGGTGGCACGCTGAGCGGCGGCCAGGCGCCGCGGCTGGCCTACTGGACGGCGGCCACCTCTTTAGGCAATTCCAATCTTTCCCAGGATGCCGCTGGTATGACCGTGATGGGATCCAGCTTTACCGTGCAGGGCGGCGGCTACTTTAACGGCCATGTCAACATCGCCGCGGGGTATAACCTTACCCATCAGAACACGGCCGTGCTGCGCCTGAGCGACAACAGCAATATCGTGGTGAATCCTCCGGCGGCTTCCGGCAAGGTGTTCCTTAATTGGGATACCGGTGCCGGGACCATTTTCGGGAACGGCACCGGCGCAGGAGGGGAGATCGCCCGCTTCCTGGCCAACGGCAAGTTCGGGATCGGCACCAACGTGCCGGCCGCGCGCCTGCACGTCAGCAGCGCCAACGCGCTCGCTTCGGACACCGTGCTGCTGATCTCCAGCGGTACCGGCACGGCACAAGAACTGGTGACGGTAAAAGGCGACGGGAGCGTGGGGATAGGCACGGCGTCACCAGCCGCCAAACTGGAAGTCTATAATCCATCAGGCGGAGGAGATTATACGCTGGCGAATTTCTCCGGCGCCGGGAACCCTCTCATCGCTCTCGGTAATTCGCGCTGGCTCTGGGACGCCTCGAATAGTTATCTTTCTTTCGGCATCACCGGTTACGGCCACCAGCAGTTTGTCATGAAGGCCGACCGGACCGGTATAGGCACCGATACCCCGGCGTACAAGCTCCAGGTTTCTTCAGGAGCCGGAGAGGCAGGCACCGTTATGGCCGTCTCCACCGGCAGCACCAACCTGTTCTGGGTGGCCGGCGACGGCGCGCACGCCATAAAATTCTTCGGCGACGGTTCCGGCCTGACCGGGCTGAATACCGCCGGCGACAGTCTGGGCACGCATATAGCCACCAAGACCCTGGATATGGCCGGCTACGACATCGTTGACGCCTCTTCCATAACGGTGGCCGCGGATAAGCCGGGTCTGACGGTAAGCACCAATCTTTACGTGATGAACGGGAACGTCGGCATAGGAACGTCCACGCCGACCTATAAACTGCAGGTGCTCGGCAAGTTCGGAGTGTTCCAGACCGGCGACGACGACCAGAGCGGGATAGTTTCCACCAGCCAGAACGGGACCAGCCGGGCCGTGCGCCTCTGGGCCGGCAACGACGGCACTTCCCGCCTGGAATCCGGCCTTGGCGGCCTCGGCATACTGGTCCTTAATACCGGCACCGGACCGGTCGGCATAGGCAACACGCTGCCTCTGGCGAGGCTGGACGTGGTGTCCACCGGTACAGCCAATAATATTTACGCGCAGGTATGGCGCAACGGCGGCGGAGTGGTGGTTGCCAGCATAACCAGCCAGGGCGTGCTGTACGCTACCATGCCGCCCGGCACCGGCGACAACCTGGGCAACCATACCGCCACCCAGAACCTGAACCTGGCCCAATTCGGCATCGTCAATGTTTCCACAATCAGCGCCACAGGTCTCTACATAAGCAGCTACGGTGTGATACAGACCACCGGTACCGGCCTGGGCGGCGTAGCCGTAAATCCCCGTGGCCCGGGCGCCGTGGACTTGCAGACCTACCGAACCGCGACTTCCCAGGTGGCTTCCGGCGACTACTCTTTCATAGGCAGCGGCCGGGAGAACACTGCCGACGCCGATTACGCCTTTATAGGCGCCGGCTACAATAACACGGTTTGGGCTTTCGGCGGCGTTATAGGCGGCGGCCGGAACAACTCCTCGGTGGGCATGTATTCCGCCGTAGGCGGCGGTTACGGCAATACCGCCGGACAGGGCGCCTGGGGCGATACCGTCGGCGGCGGCGAATCCAATACCGCCATGGGCGGCGCCAGCACCATCGGCGGCGGTTACCTGAACATCATCAATAACTATGGCGAGAGCGTCATAGCCGGCGGTTCTTATAACGGCATTTCCGCCGGCTATGCCGCTATAGGCGGCGGTACCGGCAACAGCGTAACGGGTGATTATGGCGTCGTTCCCGGCGGTTCCTATAATACCGCCAAGGGCGCCTACAGCTTTGCCGCCGGGCGGGGTTCTTCCTCCACGGCCAGCGGCGCGTTCACCTGGTCTGACTCCAATGTTTGGGTGGAGACCGTGAACAATGTCCCTAACCGCACCTGGTTCAAGAATATAGGCGGGTTCCTGGTGACCGGGTCTACTAGCACCAATATGACCGGTGGGCTGAACCGTGGCATGCTGGTGACCGGCTCCGGCCTTGTGGGTATTTCAACCGGCGTCCCCTACGCCGCGCTGGACGTGGTCTCCTCTGGTACGGCCCAAACGCAGTTCGCGCAGATCTGGCGCGATGCCAGCGGGGTCATAGTGGGTTCCATGAGCGCAACCGGCGTAATGATGGCCGCCCGCTTTGTAGGAGACGGTTCCGGCCTCATCAACCTCCCCGCAGGGGCCGGCGGCGACAGCCTGGGCACGCATGTAGCCACGCAGACCCTGAACATGGCCGCGTTCCCGCTCATTAACGTTTCTTCCCTCTCCATGCTGGGCGACGGCCTGCGCATAAGCACTAGTGTTTACGCCGGGGCGAGTGGGCTGTTTATTTCCACTTCCGGGGCGATCTTCACTACTGGGTTCGGTAACGGGACGGCCCTGCCCAATGCGCGCGGTATAGGCGCGGTGGACCTCCAAACGAAGCGTAACAATTCCCTCCAGGTCTCCAGCGGCCCTTACGCGGCCATCGGTGGCGGTTTCAATAATACCGCCAGCGGCGACGGCGCCTCCGTTCCCGGCGGTTGGAGCAACAAAGCCCAGGGCTTAAGATCCTTCGCGGTGGGCAACGGCAACACGGCTTCCGGCGCATATTCTTCTGTGGCCGGCGGTTCCGACAACACCGCTTCCGGAGATCATGCCGTAGTGGCCGGGGGTAATACCAACGAAGCGGCCGGCGGACATGCCGCCGTGCTGGGCGGCCTTTATGGTGCCGCTTCGGGGAACTATAGCGTGGCGGCCGCAGGCTATGAAAACGTAGCCGGCGGGGATTACAGCTCCGTGCTGGGAGGCAAGACCAATACTGCGGCCGGCGGCTCTTCCACGGTGCTCGGCGGCGAGGGGAACGTGGCGCAGGGCTTCGGTTCTCTGGCTGGCGGCTACGGCTATAACTACGCCGGCGGCGATAATTCCATAGTCTTGGCGTATCTGAGCACCGCTACGGCTTACGACTCCACCGTGATCGGTGGAGAGGAACATATCGCGGGGAACTCCTACGCTACCATTGTCGGCGGTTTTATGCATCGCGCCACAGGGGCCAGCTCGTTTATAGGCGGCGGCGACACGAGCGTCGCCTCCGGGGCGTATTCCTCCGTGCTGGGCGGCCGTGAGAATACCGCGAAGGGAAATTATTCCTTTGCAGCGGGATATAAATCTTCCTCCACCGCAACAGGCGCCTTCACCTGGGCGGATTCCCAGGGCTTGGCCGCAGAGAACTCCGTAACGGACAGGACGTTATTTAAGAACCGCGGGGGGTTCCTGATAACCGGGTCCACCAATACCAACATGACCGGCGCGTTTAACCGCGGCGTGCTGATAACCGGCGACGGACTGGTGGGCATTTCCACCGGCAACCCGCAGGCGGCTTTGGATATAGTCTCCACCGGCACGGCGGCCGACGTTTACGCCCAGCTCTGGCGCAACGGCTCAGGCGTGGTAGTGGCCAGCATGACCAGCCAAGGCGTGCTGTACGCCACCATGCCACCCGGTACCGGCGACAACCTGGGCAACCACACTGCCACCACACAACTTGAAATGGGCGGCTACGCCATACACTCTTCCAGCGCCATGACCGCCGCATACTATCAGATAAACGGCGCCACCATCGCGGCAATACTGCCGGGCACCGATAATATAGCGTATGGCGTAAGCGCCGGTACCTCCAGCGACGCGGGGGGTACCTATAATGTCTTTATCGGCAACTATGCCGGCACTTCCAATACCAGCGGCAGCGATGAAACTTTGGTCGGCTATAAGGCCGGATTCTCCAATAAGGACAGTTTCGGCAGCGTCTTTGTGGGCAGTAAGGCCGGCTATTCCCAATCCAGCTACGCCGAGTACAATACCTACGTGGGATACAACGCCGGGTATAAGGGCACCGGCTCCCAGAACACGCTGATAGGCGGCGAGGCAGGTTATAATACCGTCAGAGGCGATCAGAACACCTTTGTGGGCTACGACGCCGGTTATTCCAACGCTACCGGGCAGGACAATACTTATGTGGGGCAGGAAGCCGGGTATTACAACAAGGGTTCCGCCAACGTCGCCCTTGGCAGCCTGGCCGGGGACGGCTCCGCCGCAGCTAATTACTCAAGCAGCACGCTGATGGGCTATAATGCCGGCGATAAGTTGACCACCGGCAGCGACAATATTCTCGTTGGTTTCCAGGCCGGTTATAACATCACCACCGGTACGGGCAACATAGTCATAGGCTACAACAAGGACACCTCCGGCGCTGCTTCCTCTAACGAACTCAACATCGGCGGGGTGCTGTACGGGAAGTTGGATGCCAAAACCATCGGTATTTCCCGAACTTCCCCTATGGCGGCGCTGGATATCGTTTCAACCGGCACGGCCCAGACGCAGTTCGCGCAGATCTGGCGCGACAGTAACGGTGTGATTGTGGGCTCCATGAGCGCCACGGGCGTGCTGATGGCCACCCGGGTGATAGGCGCCACGGGGGGCGGCGGCGACAACTTGGGCGACCATACCGCTACGAACAGACTTGAAATGTCCAATAAGGCCATAGACGACGTCTCCAGCATGACGGTGACCGGCTCGGGAGTGACCGGCGCCAACGCGCTCTTCAAGGTTGCCGGGTCAACTTTTGCCGTCCTGAATAACGGCAACGTGGGGATAGGGACGGCGAATCCAGGCGCGCCGTTGGATATTCGCAGCTCCAATGATTCCGTCAGTGCCGCTCAGATCTATAACGACAACGGCAATATCACGTATAACCTCTCGCAACAGGCGGATGGCGACGCGTATATGCAGTTGATCAAAGAAGGAGCGGGGCATATTGTCGCCATTCAACTCAACACGGATGGAGACTCTTGGCTGAGCGGTGGCAATGTCGGGATCTCTACCAACGCGCCGCAGGCGCGCCTGGATGTGAGAGCTTCCGCGGCGACCCCCGACGTCATGGCGCAGATCTGGCGCGACGGCAACGGCGTTATTGTGGGCTCCATGAGCGCCACGGGCGTGCTGATGGCCACCCGGGTGATAGGCGGTGCCTCCGGCGGCGCCGACGACCTTGGCAACCATGTGGCTGTCAGCACGCTGAATATGTCCGGCCTCGGGATATTCAACGTTTCCACTATTAGCGCCAGCGGCATCTACATCAGCAGCTACGGTGTGATACAGAGCACCGGCATAGGCCTTGGCACGGTGGCCGGCAATTCCCGCGGTACGGGCGCGGTAGACCTGCAGGTGAACCGCGGCGTAGCCGCCCGGGTGGCCAGTGGCGGTTACTCCGTGATAGCTGGAGGCCAGGACAATACCGCTTCCGGACAGAATTCCGCGGTGGCCGGCGGTTCCCAGAATACGGCCGGCAACCAGTATTCCGCCGTAGGCGGCGGCGTCGGGAATAACGCCGGCGGGGACAGCGCCACAGTGCCGGGCGGCGCCTCCAACGTGGCCAGCGGTTCCTATTCTTTCGCCGCGGGGCGTACCGCCACCGCGAGCGGAAACGGCGCTTTCCTGTGGGCCGATTCAGCGGGTGTGGCCGTGACCAATAACGTTGTCGACCTGGTCCGTTTTAAGGCCACAGGCGGTTTCCTGGTCTCCGGCTCTACCAGTTCTTACATGAACGGGCTGATTAACCGGGGGCTCATGGTCACCGGCGACGGCGCGGTGGGCATAGCTACCGGCACTCCCAAAGCGGCGCTGGACATAGTCTCCACCGGTACGGTGGCGGCTGTGTCGGCGCAAATCTGGCGCAACAGCGGCGGCACCATAGTCTCTTCCATGTCCTCCAACGGTATGTTCACCGCGGCCGGGGTGGCTTCCAACGGACTGCTCTCTCTTCTGGAGGGCGGGGGCAGCCCTGTGTATAAGACCATTTTTCAGGGCGGGGACCAGGCCGCTGACATTACCTATACCTGGCCCTCCTCCCAGGCCACCGGCACACAGGTCTTGACCAATAACGGTTCCGGGGCGCTCTCCTGGACCACCGCCTCGCTGCCGTCCGGTTCCGACGGTGACACTTTGCGCTATCAATCGGGGGCCTGGGTCTCCAACAATGTGATTTACAATAACGGGACCAATGTCGGCATAGGTACTTCCAGCCCTGGCGCCTATAAACTGGCAGTTTCCGATTCCGGCGGCAGCACCATGCAGATAGATACTTCCAACCCGGCCTACGTGAGCCTGCGTTCCAACGGCGTGGAAGTGGTCAGGTTGAAACCTTAGGACGTATGAACAATGGTACGGACCCACGTGGAGTAAAACTGCCGCCCTTGGCTGCGGCTTTTCTGCTGCTGGGCCAGCAGCTTCTGCCGCTGGTCCTCCCGTTCCTGCTGGGCCTGTTCCAGCCTTATACGCTCTTTGCCGCGGAAACCGAGGTAATGGACCGCCTGGTGGTCAACGGCACCGGCATCTTCAAAAGCACCTCCACTTTTGAAAAGCAACTGGCCGTGGGGACCACGGTAATAACCTCTACTTTGACGGTACGCGGCGGAGTCTCGGTCAGTACCAGCGCCACCGCGAACGTGCTTTTTTTCGTTCACGCATCCAGCGGCGCGGTAGGCATAGCCACAATAGATCCCACCGAGCGGCTGGAGGTGAACGGCAACGTCAAAGCTTTGCGATTTTTTGGTGACGGTTCGGCGCTGACCAACACTCCCGGCGTGCCTATAGGCGCCATAGCGCTTTTTGACGGCGCCTGCCCCACCGACTGGACGGAACTGGCTGCCGCGCAGGGGCGCTACCTGGTAGGCAACCCTTCCGGCGGCGCCCTTTCCGGCACGCTCGGCACCGCCATGACCAACCTGGCCGACGCCTCATATACCCCGGCGGGCGCGGTGGCCGCGCCGGTCTTTACCGGCACGGGCGGCACCACCGGCAGTGAGTCCGCTCATACCCATGGCATGCAGTCACATACCCATACTACCGACATAGCGTCTTTTTCCAGCGGGGCCGAAGCCTCTCACACGCATGCGGTAGGCACGGGCCCCAGCGCCACCTGGTGTACCTCGCGGACCGCCGCGGCCTGCTCCGGGCAGGCCGATTATGGAAATGCCGGGAATACCTTCCAGGCTTCCGGCACCAGCGCGCATACCCACGGGAACACGTCCGCCGGCAGTTCGCATTCCCACACCGTTGATCCGCCTGCCACGGCCAGCGGCGGTCCCAGCACCGCGAACACCGCTGCTGGTTCCGCGCATAGCCATTCCTTTACGCCTGCCGGGACCAACACTGCCCCGGCGTTCACGGGTACGGCGAATAACGCCATGCGCAGCAGCATCGCTCCCTACATTCAACTGAGACTTTGCAAAAAGACCTCCGGGCAGAGCGGCGTGCCCGGCAACGGCTGGGAGGACACCGGGCCTTACGTGGTGGCCAACGATATCTCGGATAATGTCGGCATTGGAACTGTAAGCCCGTTGAGCAAACTTACCATCGGCGGCGGCGCGCTGCAGATGAACGCCACCACCAGCCCCGGGAATTCGCCGGCCGCCACCGGCCGTATTTATTTCGACAGCGCGACCAATAAATTCAAGGTGTCGGAGAACGGCATTAACTACGTGGACCTGGTGCAGGCCGGCATGATAACCGGCAGCGGTACTCCGGGCACCATCCCGAAGTTCGCCACCTCCAGTTCCCTGTCCGATTCCGTCCTTCTCGAGGCCTCCTCCGACATAGGCATAGGCAGGGCCCCTGGTTCCGTTGGCGCGGCCAAACTGGAACTTTACGGCACGGATTCGAACCTGGCTGGCCCCCACTTCCAAGCGGTTACCAGTCTGGATAATTATCCGGTGTTCCAGCAGCTCAACTGGACGCACGATAACATAGGGATGTACTTCGACTCCTACTACGACGGCAGCCAGCGCAGTTCCGACGCCGGTTCCAATTTTCAGATATATAAGAACGGGGACTACTTCGGGATACGGTATGCCTCCGGCTATGCCCAGGGTTCGGCTATTATCTGGAGCAGCGGTCTGGCCATGGATTCTTCCGGTCGTGTAGGCATAGGGACAACCCCTGATACAACGGTGAAACTCCACGTGGCCGGCAAACTGCGCGTGGACCAGAGCACTGTTTCGGTCAACGGGACGGATATGTTCTTCATCCCGTCAGGGATCATAATGCTTTTCGACGGTTCCGCCTGCCCCTCCGGATGGACCGAGATAACCTCTGTGCGCAACCGCATCGCGCGCGGCTGGGACGGGGCCACTCCCGCCGGGGACGCCAATATCGGCGGCTCCGACACGCATTCCCATACTACCGATGTGGCCTCGTTCACTACGGGCAGCGAGGCGGCGCACACTCACGCGGTCGGCACGGGCCCCAGCGCCACCTGGTGTACCTCGCGGACCGCCGCGGCCTGCTCCGGGCAGGCCGATTATGGAAATGCCGGAAATACCTTCCAGGCTTCCGGCACCAGCGCCCATACCCACGGCAACACGTCCGCCGGCAGTTCGCATTCCCATAGCGCGGACCCGCCAATTGCCACGAGTTCCACGAACAGCAACCTGCCCGCTTACAGGGCATTCCTCTTCTGCAAGAAGAACTGATATGCGGCTTACCGGGTTCTCAAAATTACTGAGGTTGGCTGCGGCCCAGCTTTTGCTGTGGCCGTACGCTGCCGCCGTTCTCCCTGAGGCCCTGGGCGCCGCCGAATTCGAGGCGCCCGACAGGCTTTGGGTCGACGGGAGCGCCGTTTTCAGGAGTTCGTCCACGTTCGAAAAGCAACTGGCGGTCGGTGATGCCGTTGTAACCTCGTCCCTGACCGTGAGAGGGGGGGTGTACGTAAGCACCTCCGCTTCGGCCGGGGCTTTGTTCTACGTCCATGACTCCACGGCCCTGGTGGGGGTCGGAACGTCGGTTCCTTCGGAGACACTGGACGTCAACGGCAACCTGAAGGCGGTAAGGTTTATCGGGGAGGGTAAATATATCACAGGCGTAGAAGGCGTGCCGATAGGGGCCATCGCCTTTTTTGATGGAGCCTGCCCCGCCAACTGGAGTGAGTACACCCCGGGCCAGGGGCGGTTCCTGGTCGCAAACCCGTCGGGAGGAACCATTGCCGGCACCTTGGGGACAGCGTTTGCCAACCTGACGGATGCCTCCTTCACGCCCGCCGGGTCGGTTGGTTCCCCTGTTTTTACGGGGTCCGGAGGCACCAGCGGCAGCGAGGCGGCACATACGCATAACATGGCGCATACCCACGATACCGATATCGCGTCCTTCACCAGCGGCAGCGAGGCCTCCCACACCCATTCCGTTTCCGGGACCCCGAGTGCCACGTGGTGCACTTCCCGGACCGCCGCGGCCTGCTCCGGGCAGGCCGATTATGGAAATGCCGGAAATACCTTCCAGGCTTCCGGCACCAGCGCCCATACCCACGGCACCAGCGGGACTGGCTCGTCCCATTCCCACTCGGTGGATCCGTCCAGCACGGCCAGCGGTAATCCCGACGTTTCGGATACCGGCGCGGGCTCTTCGCATAGCCATTCTTTTACCCCGGCCGGGACCAATAGCTCGCCCGCCTTTGCCGGTACGGCAGAGAGCGCCATCCGCTCGCTCACCGCGCCATACATCCAGTTCCGCCTTTGTCAGAAGACGGTGGGGATGGGCACCGCCGGGGCCGGATGGGATGATTCAGGGACTTATGTTTTCCTGTTTAGCCAGGGGGATCTTGTCGGAATAGGGACCAAGAGTCCGGAGGCCATGCTTACCATAGCGGGTGGGGCCCTGCAGATGAACGGGACCGCCTCCCCCGGGGGGTCCGCGGCCGCCACCGGGCGCATCTATTTCGACAGTTCTGTGAATAAATTCTATGTTTCCGAAAACGGCGGGGCGTATGCCTATCTGGTGGGCGCCAGCGGCCTGCAAGGCAGCGGCACATCAGGCCGCATCCCCAAGTTCAATACCTCCACATCCCTTACGGATTCGGCCCTTTACGAGACCTCGTCCAAGATAGGGGTGGGGCGCTCTCCTGGCGCGGTGGGCGCCGCCACGCTTGAACTCTACGGCGCTGACGCCAGCGTGGCCGGCCCCCACCTGCAGACGGCGACCTCGTTGGACAATTACCCTGTCTCCCAGTATCTGAACTGGGGGCACGACAACATCAGCCTGACCATGGACGGATATTTCGACGGCAATTGGCGCAGCTCCGACGCGGGCAGCAACTATCAGTTGCGCAAGATCTCGGATGCGTTCTCTTTTTATTACGCCGCCGGAGTGGGGCAGGGTTCGGTCATAACCTGGAATACGGGGGTTAAGCTGGATCCTTCCGGGAGGGTCGCTTTCGGCTCCTCCCTGGATACCACGGTGAAGACGCATGTGAACGGGAAACTGCGCGTGGACCAGAGCGCTATTTCCGTGAACGGTGCCGACATGTATCTCATTCCTTCCGGCGCCATGGCCTTTTTTGACGGCTCCGCGTGCCCTGAAGGCTGGAGTGAAACCACCTCGGTGCGCACGCGGGCGGCTCGCGGCTGGGATGGGTCCACAGCGGCGGGGGACGCCAATACCGGGGGGGCGGACACTCATTCCCACACCACTGATATCGCCTCTTTTACCAGCGGCAGCGAGGCCTCCCACACTCATTCCGTTTCCGGGACCCCGAGCGCCACGTGGTGCACCTCGCGGACCGCCGCGGCCTGCTCCGGGCAGGCCGATTATGGAAATGCCGGAAATACCTTCCAGGCTTCCGGCACCAGCGCCCATACCCACGGCACCAGCGGGACTGGCTCGTCCCATTCCCACTCGGTGGACCCGCCCAGCACGGCAAGTTCCACGGACGGCAACCTGCCGGCCTACAGGTCATTCCTTACCTGTAAGAAAAACTGACTGCGCATGTTTTTTTATCTTTGATCAGGGCAGCGCGAGCCCGCTGCCGTGTTCCAGGTTTTTCCTTACGAACGCTATGGCGTTTTTGGCGGGGGCATAGGTCGGATGGTTTTCCAGAAGATTGTAGAGGGTATTGTAGGCTTTTATGTCCTGTCCGTTTTCCCACAAGGTCCCGGCCAGGTGGAAATTTAATTCCGGGTCCCCAGGGTATATGCCAAGGGCTTTTTCAAAAGTCCCGAAAGAAGCTCCCCAATCATGCAGTCCGCGCTGCACCAGCGCCAGTTCCAGCAGCGTTTCATGGTTCGCGCTTATGGCAACGGCCCTGAGGGCGTACGGCAGGGCCCGCCTGTGACGGCCCGCCGTCCGCAGCGCCCCGCTCTGCGCCAGCCAGGCCTTGTACGACCACGGCGAGCTTTCTCTGGCCATTTCCGCGTAGCGGAGGGCCTTCCTGTGCTCTCTAAGTTCCGTCCACGCCAGGGCCAGGTTTATCTGCGCCTCCGGATCCGCCGCTGCCTTCTCCAGAAAAGTAACGGCCTCCGCCGGCCGGCCGTTCGCCAGGTGGACGTAGCCCAGGGCTTTGTTGGCAGGCAGGTAGGCGGGCTCCCTGGCAAGTACTTTCGATAATTCCGCCGCCGCAAGTTCCGGGAGGCCCGCCTCCTGGGCGGCCCTGGCGTAGGAGGTCGCGGCATCAAGGTCCATCACCCCGGCCCTGGGGAGCCATGCGGCGAACTTGAAGTTCTTCATCGCTTCGCCGTACCTGCCCTGCATGAAATTGGCCGTTCCCAAACTCTTAGTAATGCCGCGCAAGTTATGCGCGGCTACCGGAGAGCGGAAAGCGGTAAAGAGCCGCCGCTTCGCCGTTGCGGGATCTCCCTCCGCCAGGTCCAGCGCCGCCATGTTTATAAGAGCCGGCAGGTTGCGCGCGTCCACCTGGAGCGCCCGTTCCAGCAGCGTCCTTGCCTCCGCGCGCCTGCCCTTCCCCATTTCTATCACCGCGGAATTGGCCAGCGCCCGGAGGCAGCGCGGCTGCTGGCGCAGGGTCTTTGCCCATAAAGTTTCGGCGTCCTTCCAATCCGGTATGCGCGCGGCCGAGCGGGCGGCAAAGAGTGCCACCAAGACCGCGGATCCGGTCTTCACCGCGCGGCCTTGGCCGCCCTGAAACTCGCGGGCAAGTGAGGCCAGCAGCATGGCGAACCCGAAAACAGGCAGATACAGCCAGTGTTCCGCGAAGACTTCGGAGTTGTGCAGGGAGGGGAACAAAGGCATGACGGGCAGGTAGGTGAGAACTATCCATGCCGCCGCGAACCCTGCCAGCGGAACCCGCCGCGCAGAGAACGCCGCGAGCGCCGCAAAGGCAAGCAGCCCGGCCGCGGGCAGCAGAAACGGCGCCGAGGCTGCGTTCCTGACAGGTTCTATGGCCAGATAAGAATAATCGGCGCAGAGGCTGATCGGCGCGGCCATAAGCGAAAGCGCTTTCCAGAAGATGGCCGGCAGCGTGAGAAGTTGAGTTACGGCGCTGCCGGAGTACCAGTAGGCTTCCGGCGGCGCATTCACCCTGGCGATGGTGGACTTAAAAAGCACCATTATTACAGATCCGGAGTAGGCGGCGGCGAAAAGCGTGGAGATCAGGAGAAAGACGGCGCCGCGCCCTTTCCAGGGCGCCCCGGGACGCTTGAACGTGGCGTAAGCGAGCAGGACCAGGGGCAGCGTTACCGCCGACTGCTTCGCCAGCAGGGAGAGCCCCCAGGCCGGCAGGCAGAGCAACAGGCTGCGGCGGTCGCCATTATCCAGGTACTTCATGCCGGACAGGAAAGAAAGCAGGAAAAAAAGCCCATAGAGCAGGTCGCGGCGGCCCGCCAGGTAAACCACGGATTCTGTCTGCGCCGGGTGAAGCGCAAAGACCAGCGCCCCGCCAAAAGCCCAGCCCACCGTTCCAAGGAGCCGGTGTAGGACCAAAAAGGCCGCCAACACAACCAGGAAGTGCAGGCAGAGGTTGATGAGGTGCCCGCCCCAGGGGTCATTGCCGAATAAGAGACGGTCCGCCTGTGTCGAAAGATCACGCAGGTGTCTGGCGGTAAGCAATATTTCCGCGCCTGCCAGGAGATTATAGGAGAATCTTTCCTTGATTAATTGCACCGGGTTTTCGGCCGCCAGTGGCCGGGCAATGGGGTTGGCATCCTCGTCGTCGAACATGACTCGCCCGTTGGAAAGGGAACCATAGTACACCGAGAAGACCGCTATGAAAAGAGCCGCCGCGCAATGCCAGAACCTGAGTTTCGGAAAGAATGGCGTCGAGGTGATTGTTTTCGGCATGGTGCGGTGCCTGTATTATATAACTTTGCCGTCAGCGGATCGGCAGCGGGGGGGTAATATCCGGTACGTCTTGCGGTGAGAATACCGATCCGCCCGCCGGGCGGTGGCGGTATAGCGTCAGCGTCATGAGGCAGAACGCGGCGAAGGACTTGAGCGTCCACGCCAGCGCTGCTCCTGTGGTCCCATAAAGCGAAACCAGGGGAAAGCAGGCGGCCGCGAAGGCGCCTGTAAGCAGTCCTTGCAGCAGGGCTACGCGCTTGTGCCGGTCCAGGCTCTGAAGAGCGGCAACCGGTACAAAAGCCAGGCTCTGGAAGACGCCGCCGAGAGCCAGGATGCGCAGCAGGGGGGCCGTGGCGGAAAGACTTTCCCCGGCCCAGGCTGATATGAGCTGCGGCGCAAAGACGCCGGCAGTTCCGTAAAGAGTCCCGGAGACGAAGAAGGTGTATGCGAACACCCGCCGTATCTGCGCGCGGAGGATATTTTTATCGGTAGAAACAGCCGCTTGGGCGAAGAGGGGGAACGCGGCAAGAGTCACCCCCGACGGTACCGCGGAAACGGCTTTTACTATCTTCTTAGGCAAAGAATAGGCCCCTACGGCGGCCAGCGGGGTCAGCGCCGCCAGCACAACGGTTTCAAGTTCGTCCCCGAGTATGAGGAAGAATCTGTATGTCACGGAAGCCGCGCCGAACCCGGTCATTTCCCGGATCAGGGGAATAACCGGGCGCTGAAATGATAACAGCCCGGGCGCGGCCTTAAAAGCCGCGGCCAGGGCCGCTGAGAACACGGCCGCTTCGCAAAGCGAGAGGAGTAGCAGGACTTCAGCCAGGCCCTGGCCCGTCTTGGCGCAGGCAAGCGCCGACAAAAGGAAAGCGGATTCCGAAGAGCCCCTGATCAGCGCCGAGGCCGCGAAGTCATGACGTGCCTCGAAAAAAGCCCCCACGGCATTGGCCAGCATGTACAGCAGGATAAAGAACGGGAAGAATTTTATGGCCGCGGCGAATTCCGCCGCCAGGGAGGCTGGCACCACAGGCGCCGCAAGCGTCGGCAGCAGTGCCGCGCTGAGAATGGCCGCCGCCGCGGCTGCCGCGCCCTGCAGCAGCAGACCGGCCCTGGCGAAGTCGAGGGTTTTGTGCGGCGGACCCTCCATGGTCCCTGCCGCAGTGTTCTTTACAAGAGATCTTGTGAAGCCAAGCAGCGGCACGGCAAGCCAGCGTACCGCTACCCAGAAAAGCGAAAGGGCGCCGAAACGCTCTAAACCCAGTCCGGAGATGGTGGCCGGTACGGTGAATACCGCCAGGCAGAGCGGCAGCCCGATGCCCAGGGCCGCGTAAACTGAATTCCTGCCGAGCCGCTGCTGCGCCGCGGCTATGGCGGGCATCAGGCCTGCCTCCCCGCCAGGAGTTCGCCGTAAAGAGCGCTGTAGGCCGCGGCAGTGGCATCGGGCGAAGGCCATCGGGCCGCCACGCTCAGCGCAGTTTCAGCCCTGGCTGCGGCGCCTTCCCTGTCGGTTACGGCCGCTTTCAGCGCCCGGGCTATTGAGGAGGGGGACGCTCCGTCGCAGAGCAAAGCGGTGGTCTCGTCGAGTATCTCGCGGTGTTCGGCCATATCCGAGACCACCAGCGGGCAGCCTGCCGCCATGGCTTCAAGCACCGAATTAGGACAACCTTCGAAGTTGCTGACGGAAACAAAAGCGTCTGCGCCGGCGGACAGGAGCCAGGGCTTCCTGATTTCGGGCAGCAGCTTTACTTTCCCGGCCAGGCGCTTCGCATCTACAAGGTCCTTCACCATGGCCCTTTCCGGCCCGTCGCCGCACATCACCAGGGTGTGCCTCCAGTCAGGGTCCGCGCAGAGCAGTTGCGCGGCGGCCATCAGGTTGTTGATGTTCTTTTGCGGCTGATTGAAGCGCCCGGCGTAAAGCACGTACGGGCCCGGCACCGGGCGTTCCCCCGCCAGCCGGCAGTCCTGCCGGATCTGGGCGAAAGGCAGGGCGTTGCGGATCATCTCGCGCCGCACCCGCGGGGCGTGGCGGGCCCAGTAGGCGGCGCCGGAGGCTGAATTGGAGACTATGGCCGAAGCTTTTCCCGCGGCCGAGGTCCTGAGCCAGGTATTCGGGGCCCTGGGGTTCCAGCGCGCGGCGCTGTTAGGTTCCCGGAGTATCCAGGGGACTCCGGCGGCGGCCGCGGCGGGCCCCGCTAGAAAGTCCATCTTCCTGAACCAGGTCTGCGCCACGTCGGGCTTGACCCGGGCCAGAAGGCGCAGGATCTGCAGCACTATCCGCGGGTCGAACCCGTTCAGGCTCTTTATGTGGTGGAGAGTGACGCCCTGTGCGGACATCCCGTCCTCAAAGAAACCTCCCCGGATGTACGCGACATGAACCTCGTGGCCGCGCCGCGCGAGGGCGCAAGCCAGATAGGAGAGCTGCCGTTCCATTCCGCCGCACGACAAGGTGGTAGTAAAGTGCAGTATGCGCATTATGGGGAGTCCGCGAATATTCTATAATTCTATAATAATATGGCCAGGAGACGCTTCAGCCCCGGTCCTGGGCCCCGGACGGCCAGCGAAGCGCGGGGCCACGCTTAAATGATAAGAATCCCCACCACCCATTTAAGGATCGATTCCTGTTCCCGGTGCCAGCTGGAATGCGGATCCTGCCCGCGTAACGGCCCCGACGGGGTTTATGCCCCCGGTGAGGGCTTGCTTTCAGTCGCCGCTTTCGAAAAATTCTTGAGTTCCGCTGGCGGCACCCTGCGTTCCGTCGAGATAGCGAGCCAGGGGGAGATCTTCCTCAATCCGGAACTGCCGGGCCTGCTCTCCGCAGCCGCGGCCGCCGGGGTGGCGGTGTCGGCCGACACTGGGGTAAATTTGAACAACGCCTCTCCGGAGGCGCTCGAGGCCCTGGTCAGGTTCGGCGTGCGCCGGCTGCGCGTCTCCGTAGACGGCGCCACTCAGGAAGTCTATGCCGCTTACCGCGCGGGAGGGGACCTGGCCGTGGTACTGGAGAATGTCCGCAGGATAAATTCCCTGAAGCGGCGTTACCGGAGCCGGTACCCCAAACTCAAGTGGCAGTTCCTGGCTTTCGGCCATAACGAACATGAACTCGGGGCAGCCCGGCAGCTAGCCCTCGGTCTTGGGATGAGCTTTGAGGTTAAGTTGCCGCGCGAACCTTCCTGCTCTCCGGTACGCGATGCCGCGAAGTTCAGCAAGGACAGCGGTTTGCCCTACTCCTCCAGGAAGGAATTCCTCCTGAAATATGGTTTTGATTACGCCAGGGCGACCTGTTACCAGCTATGGCTGGCCCCCCAACTCAACTGGGACGGGAGGATACTGGGCTGCTCCTGGAATCATTGGGGGGAGTTCGGCGGAAACGCGCTCTCTGACGGACTTGGCGCCCTGGCTGCCTCTGAAACCCTGGCCTATGCCCGTAAGATGCTGATGGGTGGCGTACCGCCCAGGCCCGATATCCCCTGCTCCTCCTGCGCGCTTTACCGGACGCTGCGGGAAACCGGGCGGTGGATAACCGGCTGGGAACTTCATCCGGCCCGACTGGCCCTTTCCAGGCTGGCTGGCAACCTTCTGTTGGGGAGCGGCCTGGTTTCTCAATGGGACAGGCGGTTCTACTGATGGGGCTCTCCTCTAAGATCGCGTTGGCTTCCCGGCTGGCGGCTTACAACGTCTGTTCCGCGGCTACGCGATTCTCGGGCAGCGTGTGGCATAAACCCAAGCGGATTTTTTTTGAGACTTCGCGCACCTGCGGCCTTCGGTGTTCCCAGTGCGACAGGTGGGGAGCGCAGCCGCGCCCAGCGGTATCCGGCCTCGCCGGCGATGACTGGCTTCGCCTGCTGAGCGATACCCGCGCCTGGCTGGGACAGTTCTTCCTGTATTTTCACTCCGCGGAACCATTCGCCGACGAGGATTCGCTGCGGGTGGTGGAGGAGGCCGGACGGCTGGGGGTTTACACCGCCTGCACCACCAACGGGACGATGCTTGACCGGGAAAAAATAGCGAGGCTGTGCGCCGCCGGCCTCCGTCGCCTGAGTTTCTCCTTTGACAGCATGCAGGCGGCCGTTCATGACCGCAACAGGGGAGTTCCCGGGACCTATGAGAAGGCCCTTTCCTCCCTGCGCACGGCGGCGGCCATGCCTTCCCGGCCGCTTCTCCAGGTCGCGACGATAGTGACGGAACTTAACTGGCGTGAACTCCTCCGGATGCCTGCCTGGGCGCTTTCCAACGGCGCGGACGAAGTGAATTTTCAACCGCTCCAGCCCAGGAGCGAGGCCTGCTCCGGGCTTTGGCCTGCGGACCAGGCCGGTGTGCTGCGGCAGTTGGACGCGCTCCTGGAATTGCGCCTGCGCGGCCGCGGGGTGGCGAATAGCCCGGAATACCTGGGGGCGGTCCGAAATTATTACGCCGGAGACAGGCGCCCTCCGGGTGGGACCTGCGCCAGGTCGCACTCCCTTATAGTGGAGAAGAACGGGGACGTCCTGCTGTGCCCGTACATGCCCCCGGTGGGCAACGTCAGGCAAGCCGGACTCGCCGAGATCTGGAGTTCCCCGCAGGCGGCGGAGGCTATGCGGCGTATTCATGCCTGCAGGGACATATGCCGGGTCTACGCCTGCCATTTCACCCCCGGTTTCACGGAGAGGTTGCGGTCCTTTTTGCCTCTTGTCGGGAGGAAGGAGTGAACCGCTCCGCCATGCTGAAATGGGCTTTTCGCCTGGCCAGGCGCAGGGCCGGCGCTTTCACTGGGCTTTCCGGCCGTTTCCCGCCCCCGAAAAGGGTGGTGTTCGAGATCAGCGACCGCTGCAACCTGCGCTGCTCGCACTGCGGTTTCTGGCGGCTGCCTCCTGAACCTTCCTCACCTTCTACGTCCGACTGGGTTTCCCTGCTTCGTCCGCTGAATGCCTGGCTGGGGCCGTTCTCCCTGAGTTTTAAGAGGGGGGAGCCTTTGCTTGAACCGTCCCTTGACCCGATCATAAGGGAAGCCTCAAGCCTGGGGATAGCTACTTCCGTTACCACTAACGCGATGCTGCTGGACGCCGAGCGGGCCGGCCGCCTGGCCGCGGCCGGGCTTTCCACGATACGGCTTTCCCTCGACAGCCTCTCCCGCGATGTGCACGATTCCGGGCGCGGGAGGCGCGGCTGTTACGACAAGGTCATGCGCGCGCTGGAACTTTTGGCGGGGTTACCGATGTCCGTGAGCATTATATCCGTGATCACGAGCCGCAATTTGCGGGAGCTTGCGGCTTTGACCGGTTTCGTCTCGTCCCGGAAATTGGCATCGGTGGTATTTAACCCGCTGCAGCGGGCTCAGGGAGCGGACCTGGAAGGGCTTTGGCCGGGCAGTGAGGCCGGGGCTGCGCTGGATGAGCTTATCGCCATGAAAAAAGCGGGTGCTCCCGTGGAAAATAGCGTTTCCCACCTGGAATTGATGAAGGACTATTTCAGCGGCCGCCTGGCTTCCCGCCAGTTCCCCGCCTGCGCCGCGGGCCGCCAGTTCACTGTGCTCAAGAACGGGGATATACAACTCTGTCCGCATATGCAGGCTATCGGGAATATAAAAAGGATTTCTGCTCGTTCGGCCTGGGGTTCTCCCGCCGGATCTGCTGTGCTGGGGGCCATAGCGGGCTGCCGGAAGGACTGCAGGGCCTACTCCTGTAATTTCGACGCAGGGGCGTACGAGGGGTTGCGGCTGTTCGCAAAAAAGTTCCTGGCCCCGGCTGTGTGGGGTCGGCAATGAAACCTTCCCGTCTGGCGTTCTCTTTTTCCTATTCGCTGCAGCAGGCGTTTTCAGGGCTTTCCGAACTGACAGGGCTTACCCTCCATAAGCCCTCCCGGGTGATCTTCGAGAACAGTTCCGTCTGCAACCTCAGGTGCGGTTACTGCGATTTCTGGCGTGACCAGGTCCCCGGCGGGGCCTTGTCCACGGGGGAGTGGATCTCCCTGCTGGAACGGATAAGGGCCTGGGCTCCGGGTTTTGTGCTGGGGCTCGGTTACGCCGAGCCTTTCGCGGAGGCCTCCACCCTGCCTATACTCAGGGCCGCCAAACGGCTCGGCGTACCGGCGGTCTGTTCGACCAACGGCACGCTCGTGGATCACGCTAAAGCCGTTGAGATCTGCGCCGCCGGACTGAATAATATTTATGTTTCACTGGATTCCCTGCGCCCCGAAGTCCACGACGGGCTGCGCGGGGTGCCTGGGACACAGGCCAAGGCGCTGCTGGCAATTCGCCACCTGCTGTCAAATCGTTCCCGCCCCGCGGTGTATGCCACGGCCGTAATAACGGCCGCTAACCTGGAGGAACTGCCCGCCCTCGCCGCCTGGGCGGCCGACGCCGGGCTGGACGGGATTTCCTTTCAGGCCATGATGCGCAGGGGTAGCGCGAAAGACGCCTTGTGGCCGGGAGCGAAGGCCTGCGCGGCTATCGACCGGCTGATGGCCGCCAAACGGGCGGGGGCGCCGGTCCGCAACAGTATGGCGCAGCTGAAAAATTTTAAGTGTTACTATTCCGGCCTTCCTCCGGCCGGCGCCGGCGCGGCTTGCGCGGCCTTCCGGATGCTGAAAATAAAAAGGAACGGTGAGGTCCGTTTTTGCGTCCCAATGGGCGGGATAGGCAACGCGATGCGAGCTGACCTGCCCCGGCTGTGGCGTTCAGAAGCCGCGGACGCTGTCAGGCGGGGCATCAGAAGGTGCTCGAATTCAGGCTGCAGGCTCCTGAATTGTCACGCGACGTCCTCCCTGGGGACCCGGGCGAAGGACGCCGTAAATTTCTTAAGGGGCCGCCGGTGAACATGCTGAAGTGGCCGGTCCTGGCCGGGAACAGGCTGCGCGCGGCCTTGCCATTCCTGCCGTTGCGCAAGCGCTACCGGCCGAAGATCCTCGACCTTGAGATCTCCAGCCGCTGCAACTTTTCCTGCCTCCACTGCCGGCGGGGCGGGTCTCGACCGCGGCGGCCTTCCGCCCCGCTGGCCTCTTCTCAATGGGAGGCCGTCCTGGAAGATGCCGCGCGCTGGCTGGGTTATTTTTCGGTTAACCTTCATTCCGGAGAGCCTCTGCTGGAAAGGGAGCGCATGCTGGCCGTGCTCTCCAAATGTGCCGGGTCCGATATCCCGGTGTCTTTTACCACCAACGGCTGGCTGCTGGATAGCAAAGCCGCCGCTTCCTTTGCCGGCTACGGGAACCTGACCGTACGCTTTTCTGTGGACAGCCTGGTCCCGGCGACCCACGATCGCCTTCGCGGCACCCACGGGGCTTTCGGGCGGGTGATGGAGGCCATTACCGTGATGAGGCGCCTGGCGCCCTTGGTGAAAATTTCTATTTCCAGCGTCGTAACGGCCCTCAATTGCGCGGAACTTCCGGCTATTGCCCGGCGGGCGGTTTCCGAAGGCATGGCGGGTGTTATCTTTCAGCCGCTGCAATTCAAGAACGCCGCCTGCCGCTCGGAACTTTGGCCGGGCAGGCTGCCGGCGCTGTTCGCCTCGTTAACGGAGCTCAAGGCCATGAGGCGCGCTTACGGCGGAGTTTTGAATTCTCCCGCCCAACTCGACGCCATGGCGGCTTATTACACGGACCCAGGCACACAGCAGCCCGCGGGCGCCTGCCTGTACTCGCGCACGCTTAGAATTTCCGAGGGAGGGGAGGTGCGCCTTTGTCAGTACATGGCTCCCTGCGGCAATGTGAAGGCCACCTGCCTCAGGGAAATATGGAACTCGGCTGAGGCCGGGAGCCGCTTGGAAGCGATTTTGGCATGCAAGAAGGCGTGTAAAGTCTATTCCGGGAGGTTCCCGGCATGAACAGGCGCTGGCGCGGAATGCGCCTGGCGGCGAATTTTTCGCTGCAGGCGGGATTAAGGAGACTCTCCGCGGTTTCCGGGGCTTTGCTGCATAAACCTACCAGGCTCCGTCTGGAAATAACCAGGGACTGCAACCTGAAATGCGGATATTGCGACGTGTGGCGGGGCGCGGGCGCAGGCGCCCTGCCCCTTGGGACATGGCTCGCCTTGCTCCGCGAAGCGGCCGGCTGGCTGGGACCGGTAGGACTGTCCTTCGGTTCCGGTGAGCCGCTTACCGCGCCGGACCTGCTTTTCCCGCTGATCGCGGAAGGCTCGCGCCTCGGCTTCCTCACGACTTGCGTCTCCAACGGAACCCTGATAGATGAGAAAACCGCCGACGGACTTTGCGCCTCCGGATTAGGGAGGCTCCTGATCTCCCTGGACGCTCCGGACGCCGCCACTCACGACGCCATCCGCGGGCGGGCCGGAACTTTCGCGCTGGCGTTGGCCGGGCTGCGCCGTGTGATGAGCCGCGGCGTCCGCCCTGACGTCGGGCTGCTGACCGTGGTTACCGCGGCCAACGCGGGAAAGCTCCCGGCGATGCTGGAACTGGCCGCCGCCGAAGGCGTGGGGGGGGTTACGCTGCAGCCTCTCAGTTCCCACAAGCCGTGTACCCCGGGTCTCAGGGCGGTCGCGCAAAAAGATCTCCGCCGTTCATTCGATAAACTGCGTGAAATGAAGGCCGCAGGTTATCCTCTTACCAACAGCCTGGGATCCCTGCGGCTCATCTCTGATTTCTACCTGGGGATGCCTTATAAGGCCCCGGCCCTGTCCCTGTGCGGGAGTTTTTCCACGCTCCGTGTCGCATGCGACGGCGAGGTGCGGGCCTGCGCACACAAGCCGCCGTTGGGACGTGTCTCTGACGCCCCGCTGCGCGCCATCTGGGCGGCCGGATGGGGCTCCGGGATCCTCCGGCGTGTTTCCGGCTGCCGGGCTTACTGCATGCTCAACAATACCGACCTCTCCCGGCCCGCCGGGGAGAGGCTGCGGGAGTTCCTGCGTCATTTCCGCGCGGCAGCCGGCGGGGGTGACGCGCAATGACGCTGGCCGCTGCGGTGATAAACCGTGACGGGCTTCGTTATCTGCCCGGCTGCCTCGCCGCGCTCGCGGCCACTCCCGTTCCTTTCGGCCGGCTGATATTTGTGGACGACGCTTCCTGCGACGGCAGCGCAGACTGGGTGGAACGCAACTATCCTGATGTCCGTGTGATACGGCTGCCGCGCCGGGAGGGCGCCGCGGCGGCGCGTAACGCCGCCATAGCGGCCGCCGGCGGCGGTCTGTTGCTGCTGCTGGATTGCGACGCCTCGATCTCAGGAGGCTGCGTGCAGGAACTGCGCAAAGAACTGACGGCGCACGGGGCGGTCCTCGCTTTGCCGCGAGTCCTGCTGCCGTCCGGGGTTTCCCAGCACGGCGGGGGACGCATGCATTTTCTGGGCTTTACGATCTTCGACGAGGCATGGGGCGCCGCCCCCGCCGCCGGCGGCGGGCCTCGTTGTGCCTGCGGCGCCACGGCGCTCCTGCTCGACCTGGA
>JACRER010000014.1 GCA_016234365.1 Elusimicrobiota bacterium
CTTCTTCGCGATGGCGGCGGTGATGACGGCGCTGGTCTCCATTCCCGTCTGGGGCACGGCGCTCTTCAGCTTCCAGGGCGACCTGGTGGCGGTGATCTACCTGCTGACCATCCCGACGGTGACGTTCTTCCTGGCCGGCTGGAGCTCGGCCAGCCCCTACGCCACCGTGGGCTCCATGCGCGTGCTCACGCAGCTGTTCGCCTACGAGGTGCCGCTGATGCTGTCCCTCATAGGCCCTGCCATCCTGGCGGGCTCCTGGAACATCTCCGAGATAGCGGCCTTCTTTACCGCGCACCCGGTGCTCATCCCGGCGCAGCTGCTGGGCTTTGTGGCCGCCATCATAGCCCTGCAGGGCAAGCTTGAGCGCCTGCCCTTCGACATCCCTCACGCCAAGAACGAGATCACCGGCGGCCAGTTCACGGAATACTCCGGGCGCCTGCTGAACTTCTTCCTGCTCGCCGTGGACATGGAGCTGGTGGTGGGCGCGGCCCTGGTGAACGCCGTGTTCCTGGGCGGTTCGCTCGGCTACGCCGGCTGGGCGGGGATAGGCGTGTTCCTGGGCAAGACGCTCGGCATCACGTTCCTGCTGGCTCTCTTAAAGGTGCTGATGGCCCGCATCCGCATCGAACAGATGATCAACTTCTGCTGGAAGTACCTGGCCCCCGTCGCGCTGGCGCAGGTGGCCTTCGATATCTTCCTCAAGTACAAATTAGGATAACCACATGAAAAAGCCCGCAAGAGTCTTCAGCGAAGTCATAAAGCACCTGTTCAAAAAGCCGGCGACGTGCAGCTATCCTTTCACGCCGGCCAAGCCCATGCCCAACTTCCGCGGCCGCATCGCGTTCGACCAGGACAAGTGCATAGGCTGCCAGATGTGCGTGCGCGTGTGCCCGGCGAAAGCGATAGAAATACCGCTTTCCGCCCAGCAGCCGCCGGTCCCGGCCGCGGTGGAGGGCGCTCCCGCGCCCGTAGCCAAAAAGAAATTCGACTGCATCATGAAGCTGGACCACTGCGTGTACTGCGCGCAGTGCGTGGAGACCTGCCCCAAAAAGGCCCTCATCATGACGCAGGACTTCGAACTGGCCAGCGTGAACAAGGCCGACCTCCGCCGCCATTACAAGTAACGGACGATACCACAACAGAGGAAGCCGGCCCAGCGCCGGCTTCTTCTTTTGTAAGGCACGGGGGAAATCATTTATAATTAAGGCATGAACTCGATAGAAACCTGGTTCGACTCCAGCCTTATACTGGGCAACACCCCTGAAGCCTACGGCTACGCCCTGGCGGCCTTCGGCACGTCCCTGCTCCTGCTTTACCTGGTAAAGAACGTAGGCATCAGCCGCCTTAAGGCCATGGCCGAAAAGACGGAAACGGACCTGGACGACCTGGCGGTCTCGCTCATAGGCAAATTCCGCTGGTTCGAATACCAGTTGGTCGCCCTCTACGTGGCCACCCGCTACCTGCAGCTGGGCCGCGACTTCGACAGGGGGCTCAAACTGCTGATCCTCTTCGTCTTTACCTGGCGCGCCATCACCATAGCCCAGGACCTGCTGACCTACTGGATCCACAAGATAGCCGCCCAGCGCGACCTGGACGGACAGGCCAAGAACTCCGTGGTCAAGAGCACCCAGGTCATCCTGCGTACCCTCGTCTGGGTGGCCGCGGCGCTGTTCGTACTGGACAACCTCGGCGTCAACATCTCGGCCGTCCTCACCGGCCTGGGCATCGGCGGCGTGGCCGTGGCGCTGGCCGCGCAGGCCATACTCGGCGACCTGTTCAACTTCTTCGTCATCCTGCTCGACAAGCCGTTCAATATAGGAGACTTCATCGTCTCCGACGCGGTCAGCGGCACCATAGAGCACGTCGGCCTGAAATCCACCCGCATCCGCAGCATTTCCGGCGAGATAGTGGTGGTGTCCAACTCCAACCTGCTTTCCTCGCGCATCCGTAACTACCAGGACCTCACCAAGCGCCGCGTGGTCTTTAAGACCGGCGTTGTCTACGGCACCAGGCCGGAGATCCTGCGGGCCATCCCGGCCGTCATAAAGAAAGCCGTCCTCGCCGTGCCCAAGGCGGAATTCGACCGCTGCAACCTGGCCGCCTGCGCGGACTCCTCGCTGGATTTCGAGACCGTTTACTACCTCAACGAAACCGACTACACCGCCTACATGGCCGCCCATGAGAAGACGCTGTTGGGCGTGCTGGAAGGCCTGACGGCCGCCGGTGCGGAACTAGCTTACCCCACGCAGACCCTTTTAGTGAAGAAATAAGGAGGAACTTATGAAAAAACTTATATTTGCGGCCGCGGCGCTGGCGCTCCTGGCCGGCGGCGTTAAAGCCGCGGACGTGGCCGTGGTTAACGGCCAGAAACTTACCCGCGAGGACCTGACCAAGAAGCTCTGGTGGCAGTACGCCGCGCAGGGCCTCTCCGAAATGATAGACGAGCGCCTGCTGCTCGAGGAAGCCGGCCGCCTGGGCGTTAAGGCCGACGCCAGGGAAGTGGAGGCCCGCTACAACAGCCTGGCCGCCAACTACCCGGACAAAGCCGCCTTCGAGACGAACCTCAGGTCCGTGGGCTGGTCCCCGGCCGACCTGAAGGCCCTGATCACCCGGCAGCTCACCATCCGCGCCACCGTGGTAGCCGCCCGCAAGCTCTCCGTCACCGACGCCGACGCCAAGACGTTCTTCGACGCCAACAAGGAACGCCTGGGCAGCCCGGAGACCGTGAAGCTCAGCCAGATCTTCGTAAAGACCAAGGCCCAGGCCGACGACGCCTACGAGCTGCTGACCTCGGTCGGCGCCGACTTCGCAAAACTCTCCACGCTCAAGTCGGACGACGCCAACCTGGCCAAGAACAACGGCAGCCTGGGGTATATCTCCAAAGGCATGCTCCAACCGGAAATCGAGAAGGCGGTCTTCGCCCTGAACCCCGGCCAGTTCACCAAGGTGACCCCGACCGGCAACGGCTTCAGCGTCTTCAAGGTGGAGGAGCGCAAAGCCGGGGTGGCGGCGGACTTCGCCGCCCTGAAGGAAGACATAAAGGTGGCGGTGCTCAACCAGGCCATCACGCAGAGCCTGCCGCAGCTGGCGGCCGAACTGCGCCAGAAGGCGAAGATAGAGATAGTGAAGTAACCATTCGCCGGGCAAAAAGAAGGCGGGCCGGATATCCGGCCCGCCTTTTTTGCGCCTGGAAAGGGCCCGCTTACGCGGCCTCTTCCTCCACCGCCGGCTTGCGGGTCCGGAAGTGGTCCACTATGAAGTAGAGCACCATGGCCCCGAGGATGACGAAAGTAGCGTAGTGAAACCTTTCGCCAGAATACTTATACAGGTCGTCGAAGCGCCCGTAGAGCAGCGAGAAGCGCCCCATCACGGTGTTGCCGAAGGCCGCCCCGAAGTAGAGCATCAGGAAGTAGATGCCCACGTTGGAGGCCTTCTTTATTACGCCCTTGTGTTCCACAGAGAAGAAGAAGTAGAACAGCACGCAGATGAACCCTATGGCGACGATGGCCGCGTTCAGCAGCGACGTGGCGTTGCCGCGGGTGATCTCCGAGACCATGAAGGGGGAGATGGTGCCGCCGATCTGCTTCATCAGGTCGGTGGAGATGGTGAGCGGTATCACCAGGCCCGAGCCGTAACCCATAATGAAGGTGAAGCCGTAACGCGACACCCAGGAGATCTTGGGGAAGAACTGCGTCACCAGCGTCAGGCCCAGGAGCGACGGGATCAGCACGTAGTAATCGCCGGCGCGCAGCGGTTCCCACACCTTGGGGATCCAGGTCTGGAACAGCATGGTCTGGAACACCCAGCCCATGCCGGCACCCAGGTAAAGGTGCTCCGCTATCTTGAAGAACGGGTTATCCTTGTAGAGGAAGCTGAACAGGAAGATGGTGAGGCCCGCCGCCACCCATCCGCCGAAGATCATCATTGTTTCAGACATAGTTTCTCCTAGATCACAGGTACTTCAGCCAGAGCATCATGATGTTGGCCGCCACGATGAGTATAAGGACCATCATGTGGGCCAGGCTCAGCGCGTCGATGCCCGAGGTGCCCTTTTCCTTGACGCCGATGAGCGTCTCGTAGTCGGCGGCGCCCTTCATGCCGCCCATCAGGCCCTTCAGTTGGCCGGTCTGCAGGTAAGGCGCGTAGCCCATCTGGCTGACGGCGGTGGTGCCGCCGGCGAAGGGGAACTTGAACTTGTCCGCCGTGTAGGCTACCCAATAGTCCAGCATGGCCGTGCCGGTGATGCACATGCCCAGCTGCATATCCTTCACGTTGCGTATGCCCTTCATGACCGGCATGTCCTTAAGGAGCGCGCCGTCGCGGTCCTTGTCGTAGATCTTGTACATGTCCATGCCTATCTGCGTCATCACGGCCACCGGGTTGGGCTGGTAGGGCAGGATGACGTAGTCGGTGCCGTACACCTTGCCGGGCGCGATATCCTTGGGCATGCGCTCGCCGATCTCGTCGATGAGGCCGGTGGCGCCGGCGTTCAGCGTGAGGATCATGACGCGCAGGTTCTTGCGCATGGCGTGGCGGATCACGGCCACGGCCTGCGGGTGCAGTTCGGGGCGGGTGGCCGGGTCGTAGTCCAGCGACATCATAATGAACGAACCGGGAGGCAGGCCCTCTATTTTTTCGTAAAGCGCCTTGACCTCGTTGCCGATGTTCTTATTAGGCAGGCCCAGCGGCCTGACTATGGGGAACACCAGCAGGAGCGTCAGCGCCAGGAAGATAACGCGCCGGTCTATCTTTAGCAGTTTTTCTATAAAGTTCTTCATGGTTTAGTCCTTGCCCATGTACTGGCGCTCGATGCCGAAGACTATTTTGAGCGCCGTAACTATGCCGCCGATGGCCAGGCCCATCAGGATGCCGCGCTTGCCGGCTACCACGGGGACGTCCATCAGCCACTGCACTATGTCCGTCACCCCTACGTGCGTCCAGCCCAGGACCGTTTCCCAGATCATCTGGCCGAGCGGCACCTTGCCGACAATGACTATCAGCGCCGCCACGAACAGCACGCCGGCCTGCGCCGACTTGATGCGGAAGGCGCGGTAGGCAGTGGAGACGATGTAGAAGGCCAGCACCGAGAACATGGTGCCGGACAGGGCGTTGAACAGGAAGCGGTAGCCCCAGCCCAGCCCGGTCAGGTCCGGCCCCACCATCTGGCGCCCGTGGCTCAGGACGGAGGGGATGACCATGGCGAAGAAGCCCACGAAGACGAAGAGGCTGTAGCCCCAGCCGTCCACCTTGCGCTTCATCTTGTTGTAATGCGAGAAGAACAGGCTGAACAGGCCCAGCAGGAACGCGAACCCGGCCATGATGTTCTCCCACTTGTTCATGACCTCGATGTAGTTCTCGGAGGCCTTGGTGGGGATGTAGTAGGTGCTGAGGGTCAGCAGGCCCACTATGAAACAGATCGCGAGCGGAATGTGTTTTTTTATCAGCGTCATATCAGTATGCCTTGAAGATCTGCCTGATGGCCGTCACGAGCGGCTCCCATTTGAACCAGGTGCCCGCCATAAGCAGCAGCGAACCCCCGGCCACGGAGACCATCACGAAGGCCTTGCCGAAGTCCTGCACCTTCAGCGTGCTCTGGATCATCGGTTCCTTGGACAGGTAGGCGCCGGCGGCGTACAGCTCCTCGCCGATCAGCGTGTAGTCGCAGGAAGTGAAGAAGAACGGCAGCTGCGACTCCTGGTCGGTACCCGCTATCTGGATGGCGCCCGTAGTGGCGCCGACCTCGGCCAGCAGAAGGGACTCGGCCATGAAGTAACCGATGAAGAAGCAGGCGGCCGGCTTCTCGCGGTGGATCATGCCGTCCACGGCGGCAGCGTAGGAGAACTGGTCCTGGCTGACGAAGAAGTTGGTGTCGTCGCGGTAGGAATCCTGGCGTTCCATCTCGGTGTAGGCCTGCTTTACTACCTCTTTACAGACGGTCATCACGATGGGGTCGTAGTGCGGCACCTTAAGTTGCGTATCGTAGGAGGCCACTTTTTTAGCCACCTCGGAAAGTATGGCGGTGGAGGCGATGGTGGGCACGCCGCTCATGCCGCCTATGCCGGTGGAGTAGAAGATCGGGCGGCCCATCTCGGTGGCGCGGCCGATGGCCTCGTCTATGGCGTCGAGGCCGGCGATACGGCGGATGAACAGGCCTCCCTTGCGCTTGGCGTGGGAGACGGTCCAGAAGAAGACCACCGTGATCAGCACCAGCAGCACCAGGTTATTGAGGCGGGCCAGGTTGAAGAGGTTGGGCCGGGGCGCGGCCTGCGCCTCGGGGCTCTCGGCCGTAACCTTGCCGTTGACGTATTTGACCTTGAACTTATATTCGTCGCCGAGCTTGAAGTCGGGGAACAGGCCGGGCAATTCCACCTGCACCGCGTGCGCCTGCGCGCGCCTGTCCCAGGCCCAGAAGGGCAGCTCAAAGTCCGCCGCCAGTTTCGTATCTGCGGGGAACTGGAGCTCCGCGGCCGTCTGCCAAGCTCCGCCGGAGGAAGCTAATACCTGGTAAGAGGCGCCTGGAACGTCGGCGGGGCCGCTGGGCCAGGTAAGCAGCACCGCCTCGCCCTTGTCATAGGGCATGTCCTTGGCCGCGAAGCCGGAGAGCTCCTGTTTCTGGGCGGCGTCGGCCTTCGGGGCGGGGGTAGCGGCCAGGGCTGCCTGGGCCGCGAATAAAACAGCGATTATGGCGAAGTTGAGTCGTGTTTTTAACATAACTTGTATTAATATACCTTTATTGGCTTTTGCAGAGCAAGGAAAATGCGGGCAAGGGCCGCCCTTCAATCGGCAAGGGCATAAGCGGAAACTTTGGCGGACTTGCCGCCAGCCGCCAGAAAGCGTTTCACGGCCTCCGCATGCCTGGCCATGCCGGCGCGGCGCAGGTTCTCCAGGATGGCTTCGCCGCCGCCGGGGCCGGCATTCCTGGGCCAGAGCAGGTACAGGGTGCTGGCGGAACCATCCTCCCCGTCGTAGCGGAACACCTTCATTAACAGGTAGGGCTTAAGCAGTGAGTCAATCTGCGCCTCGGAAACGTGCCACGCGGCGTAGCTGCCCTTTTCGCGGAGCACGTCGTCCGTCATGTAGATAGGGACGGCCCGGCGCCGGTATTCTTCCAGGACGCCCCGCAAAAAGACAACAGGGTCCTTCTTATCGGCGTAAGCGTTTATAGCGGCGAGGTGCAGCGAGATCCTTTCGCGGTTCGCGAAGTAGGGCAGATAAACCTTCATCATTCCGCCGGAGATAATTACGGGGCTGTCCGGGTGGGTGAAATAGGCTATCGCCTCGCAGAACTTCACCGCCGGCCTGGCCCGCAGGCCGCGGTAGTTGGGCAGTATCAGCGCGAAGAAATTATTAACGCCCGCCAGCGCGGCCAGCGAGAAGGCCGCCAGCCGCAACAGCTTCGCGTCCCCGCTCCCGGCCCGCCCCAGCGCGGCCGCCAACAGGCCGGCGCCCAGGGCGGCGTTGGTGGACCAATAGATGGTGTTCTCCGGCTGCCAGAAGGAATAAAGCGCCATGAAAAGGGCAAAAGGAAGCCCGAAGGCCGCAGCCAGCGCGGAAAGCTCCCTGCCGGGATCGCGCGCGCCGCCGCGCAACAGCCTGAAAGCGGCGAACAGCAGCGCGGCGGCCGCAAGCGCCGCGGCCAGGCCGGAGAACGCCGGCGGCCAGGCCTCATAGCGCACGAAGGAACCGGCGAGGTTCTTCAAGGGCAGCAGCAGGTGGCCTGTGAGGGAAGTTTCGAACTGACCGAGCGGATTGCCTTCGGGAGAAACCCCGTTCACAAGGCCGGAGCCCCACAGCCACCAGCGGGCCAGGCCGCCCTTGGTAAAAAAACCGTGGATAGCGGCGTAAGGGAGGGAGAACGCCAGGAAAGTTCCCGCCAGGACTGGGATAAGTTTGAGAGCCGCGGAACGCCGGTACAGGAGGGCCGCCGCCGCCGCGACCCAGAGCAGGTTGTTGGCGATATGGAAACCGGAGGCCAGGCCGGCGAACAGGCAGAGCCGGGCGAACGAGGCCGCGGAACCCTTCAGGAAATGATCGTAGAGCTCCGCGCAGAACAGGATTATGAACAGCGTACCCGCAAGGTAGGGCTCGGCCCCGGTGGCCCGGCCCCAGTAAACGGCCCCTAAACCGGTCAGCAGCGTCCAGAACAACGCCTGCCAGGCCGGCAGCGCGCGCCGCAACAGCGAGAAAAATACCGCCAGCCCCAGCCCGCCCGCGGCGGCATTGAACCACTGCAGCGCCTCATAACTTAAGCCGCCGAAACCCAGCGCGCGCAGGAGCAGGTAGAAAGACCTGGTCACCGGATACCAGAGGGGGTGGTTCCACTCGAATACCACGGTGAGCGGCTGCACGCCGAGCGGCGACCTTATGATGCCGGCGTAAAGCACGGAATCGTAAAAATAAGACCTGTCGAAAGTAGCGGAGTAGACCAGCAGGAAGCCGAGGAAGACCAGCAGCGGGTCGGAAACAGACCGGGGCACAGTACCCGAAAAGATGTCCCGCCACGTTGTTTTGTTAGTCCCGGTCGCCATATCCAAACGCATCCTCCTTGACCGCCTTTTGGTAATGTACCTTTTATAGGTTTTTTGGAGCAAGGAGTAAACGAACCCCGGCCGGTCCGGGCCGATTTTGCTATAATTCACTCCGGTGGATGAAAAAAAATAAGAAGCACATCAAGCCCCTGCCAGCTGGTCCCGAGGCGCCCGCCTTCAGGTTCAACACGCCGGCAGCCATAAGCCTGGCCTTCGGCTGGTTCGCCCTGTGCCTTTACTCCTTCGCCAAGGCCAGCCAGTTCATCTCAAGCCAGATCATCTTCGTGCTGCCGTCGTGGCTGCAGCTGGCCGACAGGTACGGCTACCTTGTCAGGTACGCACCGCAATTCCTGTGGCTGGCCGCCATCCTGGCCTCGGCCTTCCTGCTGGGCCGCGGCCTGCTTAAACTCCTGCGCGCGGACTCCGACCTGGGGCCTTTCGCCCTGGCGGCGCTGGCCTGCTCGGCCGGCCTGGGCGCGATGTCCTACCTTACCCTGCTGGCCGGCGTATTGGGCGAGCTCAACAGGACCGCGGCAATAGCCATTATCGCCGCGCCGCTGGCGCTGATCCCGATACTGCGCTGCGCGCTGGCGGCGGACCTGCGCGGCATTACGCATTCCCTGCGCGGCCGGAAGCTGTCGCTGACGGCCAA
>JACRER010000011.1 GCA_016234365.1 Elusimicrobiota bacterium
CCGGCGCCTCCGTGCTGGTGCTGGAAAAGAACCATGTCCCCGGACGGAAGGTCCTTTCCACCGGCTCCGGCAAATGCAATTTCTCCAACGCCAAGGTCGGCCCTGCCAATTACCATCCGGCCTCCGCCGCATTCCTCAAAAAGACCTTCGCGGCCCTGCCGCCGGCGGAGATCCCTCGCTTTTTCGAAGGGCTCGGGCTGCTCCGGGTTAAGGATGAAAAAGGCAGGTTATTCCCGCGCTCCCTGAAGGCGCAGGACGTGGTTAACGCCCTGGTCAACGAACTGGGATCCCGAGGCGTTACTATCCGGACCCTGCTCGAAGTAGCCTCCCTGCGCCAAGACGGGAAGGATCTTTTGGCTGAGGCGCGCCCGGTTCAGCCCAAGTGGCAGAAGACCGCGCCCAAAGGGGAACCGCTCCTGTTGCGCGCCGCGCGCGTGATACTGGCGTGCGGCGGGCCTTGCTACCCGCAGATAGGCGGCTCAGCCGGCGGGCATGCCCTGCTGCGCGCGCTAGGCCACGGCGTTTCGCCGCTGGCGCCCGCCATAGTGCCGCTTAAAGTAAAGGAAACTTTTGTTAAAGGCCTCGACGGGGTCAGGACCCCGGCCGTCCTGCGCCTGCGCGCCGGCTCGAAAAAAATAGCGGAAACCGAAGGAGAACTGCTCTTTACGGAGTACGGACTTTCGGGGCCGGCCGCGCTGGACCTGAGCCGCGCCGCGGGTGCGGCCCTGGGCGGCCCTTCGGTCACCATCGAGGCCGACCTCGTTCCCGAATACTCTCCGGAAGAGTTCCTTAAGCTGCTTACGGCGCGGGTTAAAACTTTTGCCGCCCGGCCCTTCCATCATTTCGCCTGCGGCCTGGCCAACGAGAAGCTCTGCCGGGCGGCGGCGGCCCTGGCCGGCATAAACGAGGCCATGTCCGCGGGCGTGGTGCCCCAGGAAACCCTGGCCGCTTTCGCGGATACCCTCAAAGGCATGAAATTCGAAGTGATCGGCACGCTGGGCTTCGAGGACGCCATGGTTACGGCCGGCGGCTGCGCGCTCTCCGAAGTGGACCCCGGCACTTTCGCTTCCAAAAAGGCCGAAGGCCTGTACGTCACCGGGGAACTGCTGGACCTCGACGGCGATTCCGGCGGCTATAACCTGCACTTCGCGTGGACCAGCGGCATCCTGGCCGGCCGCGCCGCGGCAGGCAAGTAATTGCCAAGCCAAAAGAAAAGGCCCGGGCTAAGCCCGGGCCTTTTTCACATGCTGCCGCGACTCAGCGGAACACCAGCACGGCAAGCTGATAGCAGGCGGCCGAAATAAGCGCCGCGCCGGGAATGGTCATTACCCACGCCCAGACTATCTGCTGCGCGATGCCCCACTTTACCGCGCTGAAACGCTTTATGGTGCCCACGCCCATAATGGCGCCGGTTATAGTATGCGTGGTGCTTACGGGTACACCCAGCGCGGAAGCGGTATACAGGCTGACAGCCCCGGCCGCTTCGGCGGAAAACCCGTCTATCGGCTTCAGCTTGGAGATCTTGCTGCCCATCGTCTTTACGATGCGCCAGCCGCCGAACAGCGTGCCGAGGCCCATGGCCGCGTAGCAAGCCAGCGCCACCCAGCCCTGCACCATGAATTCGCCCTTCTGCAGCCCCGCGCTCATCAGCAGGCCGGTTATCAGCCCCATGGTCTTCTGCGCGTCGTTGCCGCCGTGCCCTATGCAATAGGACGCCGAAGAGAACAGCTGGAACTGTTTGAACAGGCGGTTAACCTTTGTAGGCGTGGAACTGGCGCAGAGCCGGTAGAGGATGGTGGCAAAGATCACTCCCAGCAACATACCCAGCAGGGGGGAGATGACGATGAACGCCACGATCTTAAGGATACCCGACATGATAAGCGCGCCGGGCCCCGCTTTGACCAGCGCGGCGCCGGCCAGGCCGCCCATCAGGGCGTGCGAGGAACTGGACGGCATGCCGAAATACCAGGTGATGATGTTCCAGGCGCAGGCGCCGGCCAGCGCGCCGAAAACCACATAGTTGTCCACTATGCTGATATCGACGATGCCCTTGCCGATGGTCTTGGCGACCTCGTGATTGAAGAGGAAAAAGGCCGTCACGTTGAAGAAAGCCGCCCAGACCACCGCCTGGCGAGGGGTGAACAGGCGCGTGGAGACGGCGGTGGCTATGGAGTTGGCGGCGTCGTGGAAGCCGTTGAGGAAGTCGAAGACCAGCGCCAGTGCTATAAGGCCTATTACGGCCAGCAGCATGCTATCCATGTTTTACGAGGATCGCCTCTATGACCTTGGCCACGTGCTCGCAGGTATCCAGGGTGCCTTCGGCCACTTCGTAGATCTCCTTCCACTTAATGACCTGGATGGGGTCCTTCTCGGTCTCGAAGAGGTGGCTGATGGCTTTCTCGCGGATCTGGTCGCCCATGTTCTCCAGGCGGTTCACCTCTATGCAGTAGTCCAGCACGCGGCGGGCGCGCTTGGTGTCGTGCATGTGCTTGACCGCGTTGGCCAGCGCCTGCGTGGACTGGTCGATGGTGTCGGCGAACTGCACCATATGCTCCTCGTTAGCGTCCAGTTTGTAGAGCTTTATGCGGTTCGACATGGAGTTGATCATGTCGATGATGTCGTCGAGGGTGTTGGCCAGCGCGTAGATGTCCTCGCGGTCTATGGGGGTGATGAAAGTGCGGTTGAGCATATCCACGATCTCGTGGGAGAGGGTGTCGCCCTCGTGCTCGAAGTTCTTTATCTTCTTTACGGTCTCTTCGTCGAAGTGGCCCTTTTTAACCGAAGTCTTAAAGCAGTCCGCGGCCTTGACTATATTTTCCGCCTGTAAATTGAGATAGTCAAAGAATTTAACTTCTTTGGGCATGAAGTTGATGGCCATGTGAGCTCCTTAAGGGTCCGTCTTATTGAATAACCTGGTATATTAATTATATCCTTTTTACCAGAACGCAAGCCACAGCGCCCGGAGGCAAGATGGACCTGAAAACTTCACTTTACAAGCGGCTGGAGCGGTACGCCAAGATCGACACCCAGAGCGACGATAAATCCTCTTCCTTTCCTTCCACCAGCAAGCAGCTGGTGCTGGCAAAAATGCTCGCCGCGGAACTAAAGGCCATAGGCGCCGCCAAGGTAAAACTGGATAAACACGGCTATGTCACGGCCGAGATCCCCGCCACCGTAAAGGGCCGCAAGCCCGCCATCGGCTTCCTGGCGCACATGGACACCTCTCCGGACGCTTCCGGCAAAGGAGTGAAGCCGCAGATCCACCGGGCCTGGAAAGGCGCCGATATAATCATAAGCCGCAAACACGGCGTGATCCTTAATACCAAGAATTGCCCGGAACTGGCCGCCTGCCGCGGCGAGGACATAGTCACCGCCTCCGGCGACACCCTGCTTGGGGCCGACGATAAGGCCGGACTGGCCATTATAATGACCGGGGCGCAATACCTGCTCAAGCACCGCGAGATACCGCACGGCCCGCTGAAGATAGGTTTTACCCCGGACGAGGAAGTGGGGCAGGGCGTAAAATTCTTCGACGTAAAGGCCTTTGGCGCTACGGCCGCCTACACTTTCGACGGCGACGTGGCGGGCGCGGTGGAGGAGGAGAATTTTAACGCCGACGGGGTTAAGATCACGGTGACAGGCAAGAGCGTGCACCCCGGCACCGCCAAGAACGCGCTGGCCAACGCCGGCCGCATAGCGGCCGATATTGTGGCCTCCTGGCCGGAGCATATGCTGCCGGAAACCACCGAGAACCGCGAAGGCTTTATCATGTTCACGGATATCGCGGGAGAGATAGAGAAGGCCGAAGTTTCCGGCATAGCCCGCGAGCACGACCTTAAGAAGCTCAAGGCCATGGAGCGCCAGCTCGAGGCCATAGTCGCCGCGAAGCGGCTGAAATACCCGCTCGCCAGGATCGAGCTCGCGTTCAAAGAGCAGTACCGCAACATGCGCGAGATAGTGGCCAAGCGCCCGGAAGTGATGGGCAAGCTGCTGGCGGCCGTCCGCGGGGCGGGCCTGGAGCCGCATATAAAGCCCGTACGCGGAGGCACCGACGGGGCCAGGCTCTCCTTCATGGGCCTGCCTACGCCTAATGTCTTTACCGGCGGGTACAACTACCACGGCCGCTACGAATGGGTTTCGCTGGACGGCATGAACAAGTCGGTGCAGGTACTGGTGAACCTGGCGCGCGGGTGGGCGGAATAATGGCCGGCCGCAGGTTGGTGGAACTTTTCCAGGAACTGGCCGCTCTCGACGGGCCTTCCGGCCGCGAGGCCGCGGTGGCCAAGTATGCCGTGAATTTTCTTAAGAAGCTGGGGCTGGCCGCGCAGGTGGACAACGCGGCCGGGGCCACCGGCTCCAATACCGGCAACGTGGTCTGCCAGGTGGGCGGCGGGGGGGAATTCGTACTCCTGGCCCACATGGACACGGCCCGCAATACCGCGGCCACCAAGCAGGTGGTGACGGCCGACCGGATAACCTCCGACGGCAAAGGCCAGTTGGGCGCCGACGACCGCGCCGGCATGGCCGCCATACTTTACGCCGTGGAGCGCGCGGTGAATACCTCTTCGCCCATAAAGCCGTTCACCATAGCCTTCACTACCCAGGAAGAGACCAGCATGGCCGGCGGGTTCAACCTGGCGCTGGGCACAAGCGTGCGGCGCGGCTACGTATTCGATTCCTCGCTGGATCCCGGCTCGTACGCGGTCGCCTCTCCGGGGGCGGCCGTCTTCACCGCCGAGGTGGCCGGCAAGCCGTCCCACGCCGGCATAGCCCCGGAGAAGGGCGTCTGCGCCATCCGCATAGCCGCCGCCGCCATAACCGCCCTCGCCTGGGGACGCCATGACGAGGACACCACTTCCAATATCGGCACCATCGCCGGAGGCGAGGCCACCAACGTGGTGCCGCCCAAGGCCGTGGTGAAAGGCGAGGTGCGCTCGCTGGACATTACCAAGGTGGAACCGATCCTCTCGCGGATAAAAGGCGAATTTGAAAAGGCGGCCGCCGCCGCCGGAGGCGCCGTGAAGTTCGAGTGGGCCTGGGATTTCAAACCTTACAGGCATTCTCCGGACGCCCCCGTCTGCCTGGCAGCCGCGGCCGCGGTAAAAAGCGCCGGGCTCACCCCGGCCGGGGTTCCTTCCCACGGCGGAAGCGACGCCAATTCGCTTAACGCCAAAGGCATCCAGACGGTCAATTTCGGCATAGGGGCGCGTAACCCCCACGCCGACGACGAATACATACTGCTGGAACACCTCGCCAAGGCATCGGAGATCGTATGGCAGCTCATAAAAAAATAAAGAACCTGTTAGCGGCGCTGGCGCTGCTGTCCTCGGCCGCCGCCGTAGCGGCCGCCGAGGGGCGGCTGGTAATAGTAGGCGGCGGCGCCCACGACGACGTAGTGATGGGCCCGCTCGTAAAGATGGCCGGGGGGCAAAAAGCGCGCATCGTCATCCTCCCGCAGGCCAGCGGTGAACCGCTGGAATCCGCCAGGGACCAGGCGGCGCAGTTCGTACGGCTGGGCGCGGCCTCGGCCGACTGGGTGATCTTCAAAAAAGGAGAGGCCGACAAGCCCGAGAACCTGGCCAAGTTCAAGGACGCAAACATGGTCTTCTTCACCGGCGGCGACCAGGTAACGCTGGTCTCCTTGCTGGCCGGCACCAGGATGCTGCAGGAGGTCCGCCGCGTCTACGCCGAGGGCGGCATCGTAAGCGGCACCAGCGCCGGAGCGGCCGTAATGAGCCGCATCATGCTCACCGGCGACGACCGCCTGGCCCCTAAAGAGGACGACTACTTCAACGCCATCCGGTCCAGCGCCGTGGTAACGGCGGAGGGCTTCGGTTTTGTCCCCGACAATATAGTGATAGACCAGCATTTCATAAAGCGCAAGCGCCAGAACCGCCTGATCAGCGTGGTGCTGGAGCACCCGGGCACCACCGGCATAGGCATAGACGAGAACACGGCCCTGGTAGTGGACCATGGCGGCAGCTGCAGCGTTATCGGGGACAGCCTGGTAACGGTGTTCGAAACGGACAAGGCGGGCCCTGTCACCGCCGACGCGAGGGGCCACCTGGCCGCCTCCGCAATAACCATGCGCCTGCTCAAGGACGGAGACACCTACGTCCTGCCGCAGGCCGGGAAGGCTCAATGAAGACCAAATTCTCGGTCAATACTCTCGCCATGATCTACGGGGTGGTGGTGCTGGTGGCCATAGGCACCTGGCTGCTGCCCGGGGGGGAATATAAGCGGGTAGAGAAGGACGGCCGCACCCTGGTGGCGGCGGATTCCTTCACGCCGGGGGCCACCGTGCCGCAGGGCCCCGCCAAAGTGCTGCTGGCCCCCATAAAAGGCTTCGTCAAGTCCGTGGACATAATCGTCTTCCTGTTCGTGATCGGCGGCGCCTTCGCGGTCATAGAAAAGACCGGCGCGCTGGCCTCGGGCCTCAAGCGGCTGGCGGCCTTTTTCGCGCGGCGGCCGCACTTGCGCATCTTCTTCATCCCGGTGACCATGGTCATCTTCTCGGTGGCCGGCTCGGTGTTCGGCATGTGCGAGGAGACCATGCCGTTCGTGCTCATCTTCATCCCGCTGGCGATAGCGCTCGGCTACGATTCCCTCGTCGGCACGGCCATCCCGTTCCTGGGCGCGGCGGCCGGCTTCGCCGGTTCAACGCTTAATCCGTTCATAGTGGGCATTGCCCAGCGCATAGCGGAACTGCCGCCCCGCTCGGGGCTGGAATACCGCATGCTGGTCTGGGTGATAAGCACCGTATGCATAACGGCCTTTGTGATGCTCTACGCGGCCCGCATCCGCAAGGACCCGTCCAAGAGCCCCGTCTTCGAACTGGACAAGCTGCGCAAGCACGAATTCCACCTGGACGCGGACAAGATGGAGCCTTTCCTCTGGCGGCACAAGCTGGTGCTGATGGTCTTCGGGCTTTCCATCTTCGCGCTGGTCTTCGGCGTGATGAAATACGAGTGGTTCATCCTCGAGATCGCGGCGCTCTTCTTCACGCTGGCCCTAACGGCCGGTTTTGTGGGACACCTTAGCCTGGACGAACTGACGGATTCTTTTAAGACCGGGGCCAAGGACATGGTGGGGGTGGCGCTCATCATAGCCTGCGCCAAGGCCACGCTGGTCATAGCTTCCGACGGGAAGATACTTGACTCCATGCTGCACGGCATGGCCATGGCCATCTCGCAACTGCACCCCATAGTGGCGGCCCAGGCCATGTTCGTGGCGCAGGGCACCATAAACTTCTTCGTGCACTCCGGCTCCGGCCAGGCCGCGCTCACCATGCCGGTAATGGCCCCGCTGACCGACGTGCTGGGCCTTACCCGCCAGACGGCCGTGCTGGCCTTCCAGTTCGGCGAGGGGTGGATAAACCCGGTGCTGCCCACCTCCGGAGTTACCATGGGCGTGCTGGGCCTGGCCGGCATACCGTGGGACAAGTGGTTCCGCTGGATGCTGCCCGCGCAGATCTTCTTCTTCATCCTGGCGTTGCTGCTGCTGATCCCGCCGGTGGTGATGCACTGGCAGTAACCGGCGCGGCCCCAAAAGGCGCCCTGACGGCTCTCTTGGTATCGCGGCCCTGAAAGAACTGGGCGAGACCTCGGAAGCGAAATAGCCGCGTTATTTTTTGAGGAAACGATCGAGGAAATGCAGCAGGATCGGCCCGTAGACGCGGCGGTACTGGCCGAAAGCGTCTATGTGCCCGTCGGGTACGGTGCGGAAATCTTTTGGCTCCCCGGCGGCGGCGTAGAGCTTCCTACCCTGCGGGAACGGCACGGTAGGGTCGTTGTCGGAATGCAGGAAGAGTTTGGGGCAGGTTATCTTTGCGATATTGGCCGCCGGCGAATGCCGGCCGCTAACCGCCATCCAGGGCACCCAGGAGAGCGGCCAGGTCAACCAGCTGCGCCGCAGCACCGCCGAAGCCACTCCCTTGTAAGAATAAAAAGTCCCTTCCAGCACCATCGCTGCCGGCTGAAAGCCGGATTCACCCACGGCCGCGCTCGCTATGGCGCCGCCCAGGCTCTGTCCAAAGACCACGATCTTATCGGGCGCAGCACCCGGCAGCTTAAGCGCGTGCAGCAGCGCCGCCTTGCCGTCCGCAACAAGGCCGTCCAGCGATGGCTTGCCGCCGGAAGCGCCGTAGCCGCGGTAATCGAAGATAAAAACGTTATACCCCTCGGCCGCCAGCCACGCGGAGTAGGGAAAGAACTCCGTCATATTGTCGGCATTGCCGTGAAAGTGGACCACCGTGGCGCGCGGCGCGCCCA
>JACRER010000012.1 GCA_016234365.1 Elusimicrobiota bacterium
CGGCCCGCGTCGCCGGCCGCGCGCGCGCCCAGCAGGGCTACGGGAACGAACACCAGCGCGGCGAATACCGCCGCCTGTGTTTTTTTCCCTGAGAAAGAGTCCTGGGCGTCCATGTATAGGCAATAATATCAAACTTGGACGCGGCGTTAGCCGCGGCGGGGCGCTACTCCGAAAAAGCCTCCACGGTGAAAGTGTAAAGCGAGACCGCTTTATCTTTCCAGCAGTCGCGCGAAAGCCCGGCCTTCTGCGAGCACAGTTCCGCCAGGAACTCTTCCTTTGACGGGATCTGTTCCCACACCTGCGGCAGGAAAAGTCCGGACTTCCCCCCGGCCGCGGCCGCCACGCCGTGCTTCCAGGGCGTTATCTCCGCGGCCTGGGCCGGCCTCAGCGGCGAGAGCAGCGAAACCTCTATCTTAACGCGCTCCAGTTCCTCTTTTGTAAGCGGCTCGAACCGACCGTCGCGGAAAGCGGCGCTGTATGCGCCGTAGCGCACCGCGTCGGCCAGGGTCATGACCGGGTCGACGGTCCCAACGCAGCCGCGCAGGCGCCCGGCAATGGTGAGCGTCACAAAAGCGGCGCAGGGCAGGTTCTGCCTGGCGTCCTCTTCAAGCCCGGCCGGCGGCCGGGCGCCCTCGAAAGCATTGGCTATGGCGAGCCGGGCTTCCTTGAGCAGGGCCGCCTTTTGCTCCATGGAGAGCGCCAGAGCGTCAGCCTCGCCGCCCTTAACCAAAGCCCCGGCGATGTAGCCTACCACGCGCTCAGGACCGCCGGCCGCGGGCGCTTCCACGGAAGAATCGGACATTCCCAATTTCACGAACGATCTTGCCCCGAGCAGGCGCGCCGCCTCCATTCCCGCCGCCAGGGCCGCCGAACCGCAGGCGCAGGTTTCCAGGCCGGGCACCTTTTTGGCGGCCATGGCCCGCGCCGCGCCGTAAACCAGCCCGGGGTCCATGCTACGCATGGCCAGGGCCATGGTCCCGTCGGAAGTTTGCGCCAAGGCGTGGGACGGGTAATGGGAAAGATCCGTGGAAATCACCAGCAGGGCCTTTTTTCCGCGCAGCGCGGCCGCCAGCGCGGCCCCTATCTTCTTCAGGTCGGCCGGGTCCGCGGCGTTAAGCGTCGCCGCCAGCAGCTTGAAGGGCTTGCGGAGCTTTCTCTGCAGGAACGGCAGCTGGACTTCCACCGCGTGCTCCCTGGCGTGGGCCGACGGCCGGTCCTCGAAGAGCGGGCTGGCCTTGCGCAGCGCCGCGGCCAGTTCGCGGTCGGTGGCCACTTTCCCGAGCGGCGTTTCATAATCGTCCGTAGCCAGCAGCGCGGCGCCCTTGACCGCCTCTGTATGGCCTGCGGCCAGTATCACTACGGTGTCGTAGCGGGCGTCTATGAAGCGGTAAGCCAGCCCGGCCAGCCGGCCGGAAAATTCATAGCCGGCGTGGGGCGCCACTACCGCGACTATGCCGGCAGGGCCTTTCTCGCCGGGGCCGGCGGCCAGGTATTTATCGGCAAGGGCGCCCAGGGCAGCCGGGTCCGCGGGATAGAACTGGCCCGCCACGGCGGGCTGCCGGGCGGCGGCCGGCGCCGCACAGAAGAACAACATGGGTATCGATAGCAATAGTCCGGACATCGCCCCCCCTAATTCCGGCCGCCGGCGGCCGGCGCCTTACCTGCCTGAGCCGCGTGGGCTGCCGCCGGCCGGGAGTAAACCAGGGTCTTTATTTTGCCGCCGTAATTAACGCGGACTTCGCAGCGGCCGCGGGCCCCTTCGGGCAGGAAACAGTTATAGGGACATAGCTGACACTGCACGCCGTTGCAAGCCGGGGCGGCGAAGCGGCCTTGGCGGATGTGCGGGCTATCCGGAGGGTAGGGCAGGGCGAAAGTGGAAGGCGGCGGGCGGAAGGCTATGAGGGCGGCCGCGCCCAGCGCGGCCGCGGCGGCCAGAACCGCCAGCGGCCAGGCCGCGCGCGCCCCCGGGCTACGGATCATTTTCCGTTAGCCAGCGGATACTTGCGGTAGAAATCCGCTATATGCTGCCAGATCTCCTCGCCGGTCTCCGCGTAGCGGAACAGCTTCAGGTCTTCCTTGGAAATATAGCCCCATTTGGCCATATTAGGGAAGTTCATCACGTCGGTCCAATAATCCTTACCGACGAGGATTATGGGCAGGCGGGTCTTCTTGCCGGTCTGAACCAGCGTCAGCACTTCGAACAATTCGTCCATGGTGCCGAAACCGCCGGGGCAGGCTACCAGGGCGCGGGCGCGCATGACGAAGTGCATTTTGCGGATGGCGAAGTAGTGGAAGCGGAAGCAGAACTCCGGGGAAACGTAGGGGTTAGGGCCCTGTTCCATATCCAGGGTTATGTTCAGGCCGATGTTCTTCGCCCCAGCCTCATAAGCGCCGCGGTTGGCGGCTTCCATGATGCCGGGGCCGCCGCCCGTGACCACCACAAGTTTACGTCCGGGGATGCAGTCCTTGGTAGACACGATCCGCCCGAAATCGCGGGCCACCTCGTAATACTTCTCCGACTTCTTAAGGCGTTCGGCGGAAGCGAGTTTATTGCGCAGCACTTCGTCCTTGGGGTTCTTGCGCAGCAGAGCCTTCAGTTCGGCCACGCGGGCGTCGGACTGGCCCTTGTCCCAGATGCGCGCGCTGCCGAAGACCACCACGGTGGACTTCACGCCGTAATCGTGGAGCGTCATTTCCGGCTTCTGCAGCTCCAGCTGCAGGCGCACCGGGCGCATCTCGTCGCTGCTGAGGAATTCGGGGTCGAGGTAGGCCTTGCGGTAGGCCTTGGACCTGCGCAGCGCTAAAACCTGCTTGCTTACCAGCAGTTTCTTTTTCACGTTGACTCCTTAAGCATTAGATGACGTTCAGTTGCCCTTCACAGCGGCGATCTTGTCCAGCCAGGCCGCGGCGGCCCCGGCCATGCCCTCGGGCGTAAGCCCAAGGTCGGCGTAAAGTTCTTCCGGTTTGCCTTGTTCCACGTAGGCGTCGGGGATCCCCAGCCTGAGGACCTCGGCCCGGATACCGGCGGCGTTGAGATGCTCCAGCACCGCGGAGCCGAACCCTCCGGCCAGCGCGTTGTCCTCCACGGTAACCACCGGGGCGGCGGCGGCCAGGGAATTCACCAGTTCCGCGTCTAGAGGTTTAATAAACCGTATGTCGGCCACGCCGGCGTCTATGCCGCGGGCTTTCAGCAGGTCGGCGGCCGCGAGCGCGGGGTGCACGCGGTTGCCGGCGGCGAGGAAATTAAGGTCGCGCCCTTTGCGCAGTACCCGGCCACGGCCCAGCGGCAGCGCAACGGGCTCGGCGTCCATCTTAACCCCGAAGCCCTTGCCGCGCGGATAGCGCAGCACGGCGGGCAGGCCGCAGGCGAAAGCGGTGGCCAGCATATGCTGCAGTTCGTTCTCGTCGGCAGGGGCCATCACTACGGTATCGGGCAGCGTCCTGAACAGGGAAATATCGAATACTCCGTGGTGGGTAGGACCGTCCTCCCCCACCAGGCCGGCGCGGTCCATGGCTATTACCACGGGCAACTTCTGCAGCGAGATATCGTGCTGCACCTGGTCGTAGGAACGCTGCATGAACGAGGAGTAGATGGCCGCCACGGGCCTCATCCCGTCGGCGGCGAGGCCTGCCGCGAAGGTCACCGCGTGCTCCTCCGCGATGCCGACGTCGTAATAGCGCTTGGGGAACCTGTCGCGGAACAGGTCGAGCCCGGTACCTTCCGGCATCGCCGCGGTGATGGCGCAGATGCGGGGGTCTTTCTCGGCCAGCTTCACCAGCGTCCGGCCGAACACGGCGGTGAATGTCGGGACGGAGCCGTCGGGAGTCGCCGCCTTTTTCACCAGCTCGCCGGTTTCGACGTTGAATCTGGGCGTGCCGTGGAAATCGGTAGGTGCGTCCTCGGCCGGCTCGTAGCCGCGCCCTTTCTTGGTCACCACATGCAGCAGCACCGGGCCCTTCAGGTCCTTCATATAACCCAGGACCTCCACCAGTTCCGCTATGTTGTGCCCGTCCACCGGGCCGAAATAGGTGAAACCCATCTCCTCGAAGATCATGCCCGGGAAGAATAATACTCGGGCGCGCTTGGCCACGCGCAGGATCTTCTTGCCCCAGAACTGGAAGCGGTTGAAGAAAAGTTCCGCCTTGCGTTCGGCGTTCTGCACCGTACCGAGGGTGAGCAGCTTGGTAAGGATGCGCCCCAGGCGCCCGACGCGCTGGGAGATGAACATCTGGTTATCGTTGAGCACCACCAGCAGGTCCGTATTGAGCTGTCCTACGTTCTGGAGGGCCTCCCAGGCCATACCGCCGGTCATGGCGCCGTCAGCCACCACCGCCACCACGCGGTGCCTGGAACCGGCCTGATCGCGGGCCGCGGCCATGCCCGCCGCCGCGGAAAGCGCGGTGGAGGCGTGCCCCGCTCCGAAGGCGTCGTACTCGGACTCGTAGCGTTTAAGAAAGCCCGAAAGCCCGCCCTTGGTGCGTATAGTGTGGAACCGGTCCGCCCGGCCGGTCAGGATCTTGTGGGCGTAGGCCTGGTGGCCGGTGTCGAAAACGATGCGGTCGCGCGGCGTGTCGAAGATGTAGTGCAGCGAAAGGATGAGGTCCGCCGCCCCCAGGCTGGACGCCAGATGGCCGCCGGTGCGGCTGACGCCTTCGATAATGAGTTTTCTGACTTCCGCCGCCAGGCGCGGCAGCGCGTCTACGGAAAGTTTTTTAATATCCTCGGAGCCGCGTATAGATGCCAATATTCCCATCAGTTGTCCCGCCTGTAGATGAATTCCGCCAGTGCCGCCAGGTCCGCTTTGGGCGCGGCCTTGCCGCGCACTCCGGCCAGCGCCGGCAGCGCGCGCCGCATCAGCGCCTCCGCCTTGTTCCGCGCCTCCCCGACTCCCAGCAGCGAAGCGTACGTGAGCTTGCGGTTGCGCGCGTCGCTGCCGCTCTTGCCCAGTTTTTTCTTATCCCCCACCACGTCCAGGATATCGTCGGCCACCTGGAAGCAAAGGCCTATATCGCGGCCAAAAGAGGCGAGGGCTTTCACGTCGCGCTCCGGGGCCCCGGCCAGGACCGCGCCCATTTCTACCGCGGCGGTTATAAGGTCGGCCGTCTTGTGCAGGTGTATGTAGGAAAGCAGCTTCAGGCCGCGGCGGCGTTTTGCGGCGTTAATTTTCCCGCGAAGGAACCCTTCCGCTTCCAGGTCGGCCGCCTGGCCGGACACCATACCGCGCGCTCCGGCCCTGGCGGCCAGCGTCCTGGCGGCCGCCAGCACGCAGGACGGAGTGACCCGCCGCGGATACCTGGACGAAAGCAGGATCGTGAAAGCGTCGGTAAGCAGGGCGTCGCCGGCAAGGATGGCCTCGGCCTCGCCGAAGACCTTGTGAGCGGTTGGGCGGCCCCGGCGCAGGTCGTCGTCGTCCATGGCCGGCAGGTCGTCGTGGACCAGGGAATAGGTATGGACCATTTCCAGCGCGCAGGCGGCCGGCAGCACGTCCGCGGCCTTGCCGCCGAAGACCTCGTAGGCGGCTCCCAGCAGCACCGGCCGCAGGCGTTTACCGCCGGCAGCCAGCGTGTAGACCATGGCTTGCGCCAGGCGGGGATCGGCGCCGCGCAGCGAGCGGATGCAGCGCGGCAGGGCCGCGTTCACCGCGGCAGCGCGCTTTTTAATATATTGTTCAACGGACATCGCGGGAGTAATTATACTAAATGGCCGGCCGGGTAGGGAGACCGCTACCAGATGAACTGCGCACCTATGCGGTGGGTGGGCCCCAGTCCGCCGTAGTCCACATAAGCGTAGTCCATGCGTGCGCCCTTGAAGAACCCGTTCTTATCGGAAAGCCTGTCGAAATTCATACCGAACCCCCCGGAGATCCTGGAGCCGGAATCTTTCTGCGTCCGGTAACCGAGGCGGACCTGGAACATCTTCATGATGTCCACCTCCAGCCCGGAAGCGCCGAACGCGTCCCGGTCCGAATACTTGACGGCGTCGGCGGTCACAGTGAAGACCATGATGTTGTTCACGGTCTGGAAGTCCTTGGCCAGCCCGAAGCGCAGGGAAGACGGCAGGTCGTACGACTCGCTTACGAACTTCTCCTTGCCGCCGAAGTTCATGACCGAGGCGCCTACCTGGAAATGCCGCGGCAGGACCAGCAGCAGCCCGGCGTCGAAAGCGTAGGAAGAGGAAGAGTCCGCGCCGAGCTTCTCGCTGACGCGCTTGACCGCGGCGCCCGCGGAAAGGCGGTAAGTCTTGGGGCGGTACTCCAGCACCGGCTCCACCTTGGTCCAGCTCGGGCGTATCAGCATCGGGTCCAGCTTGCCGATATCTTTGTCGAAGTGAGGCCAGGACTGCGCGTAAGCCAGCGAGATCATCCGGTGCGAACTGGAAGTATCGCCTATGCGCATATCGTTGGAATCGTAGGCCTCTATTTTGCCGCTGGAAAGCGTCGTGAACGAGGCGCCGAGCGTGCCGAAGCGCGATCGCCATGAGGCGGCGACGTATTCCTGGGTGATGCCGTCTATGTACTGGTTGTGCGCTCCTGAAAACGAGGAGTAGCCGAGCAGTCCGAGCCCGGCCGGATTGTACTGCAGGGAATCCGGGCCTACCATGGCGGTATAAGCCTCCGCCATGGCGGAGGGCAGCGGCGCGGTCGGGATCTTGAGGAAATTGGCGGACGTCGTCCCGCCCCCCCCCGCCGCGGCAGGGACCGGCTGAACGGCCGCTAGGGCCGCCGCTAAAAGAGTCGCTGTGATCAGCCTGGCTTTCATAATAGGGCGCCGGGCCGGACCTCACGGCCCGCCCGCAGCATGTATTATAGTATACCCCGGTGCCGGCGCGCTCCAATGTCCGAATTGTTACGCGGGCAAAAAGAAGGGCGGGGCCCGTCTGGCCCCGCCCTCTGGAATCTGCCTGTGCCCTTATTTCATCCACTTTATGAAATCGTCCCAGTTGGAATCCTTCGCCCACTGCAGCTCGTCGTAAGCCGCCGTGTAGTAGCTCGGCACATAGATCGCCAGGCCCGTCGCGTTGGCGTATTTGGCGCCGGTCGCGCGGTTGTGGTAGATCACCGGCCCGTTGAGGAAACCCAGCAGTTCCGCGCTCTTGGCTTTCACGTCGGCGTTCTGCGTGCCGTCGCTGACCAGTTTCACGAAATTACCGAGGTCCTTGTTGCTGGAGTAATAGAAGGCCTGCGCTTTGGAGCGCGCGTTCTTGGCGCTGACCAGGTCGTTGGCACCTATCACCGCCGAGGTCCAGCCGTTCAGCAGCTGCCCCAGCCTATAAAGGTTCTCCGTTCTGACGGAAGACTGCGTACCCCCCTGGCCAATCTGCTGGTAATGGTCGGTGTAAGAGTCCACCATCGCCTTGGAAAGCTCGGCCTGCGTCATGTCGGGTTTGGCCGCGAGTTTGTCCAGCCAGGTGTTGTAGGTGTAGCCATCTCCCGGCTCGGTCTCTTCGGAAGAAACTATATAGTCAGCGCCGGTGCGAGCCTCATAGGCCACTTCCATCATCGCCATCAGGCAGGCGTCCATCGCCAGGATGTCCAGCTTGCCGGTGGCGTTAAGCGCCTGCTTGAGCTGGGGCGTGGTGATGTGGTTGCCGGATTCGTCGTCGTAAGATATCCCCTTTGACGACTCGAACGGAAGGTTTTTGTTCCAACCGGAGCCGTGGTTCCAGATCACGAGCACGTAATGCTGGGCCGGGAACCTGGCCTGCGACCACTTAACGAATTCCACGAGGTTCTCCCACTTGCCCATGTCGGACTTGGGGATCTCCATCAGCACCGGGGAAGTTATCGCGGCGGTATCGTTGTCCTTCTGGATGAGGTAGCGGCGGGAGCCTTTCCAGTCTCCGTCTTCAGAGGAGTAGCCGTCTATGCGGCCGAGCTCAGCCACAATATTGACCGCGGGGGTGGAGCCTATCGCCTCCATCTCGTTCACGTCGCCGAGGCCGAACTGCTCCAGATTGTTTTTGGCGTTCACATAGACCATCACGGTCCATTTGGCCGGGGCCTTAGGGTTGCCTGGCAGAGGCACCAGGTCCGCGCCAGGCGCGGCGCTCTTCAACTGGCTGACAATTTCCGGAACGCTGCCTTTCTGGTCGAAGGTGACGCCGGCAAAAACGGCGGCGGCCGATACGACGCAAAGAAGCGCTGCGAGAGATACTTTCTTCATTACTCCTCCTGTTACTCGACTGGTCTAGGGCAAATACTAGTAAAAGGTCCAGCGAAAGTCAACCGCCGTACGCCGCCGCTATTGCGCGCGCACGGCCTTATTAATATAATTGCTTTTCCGGTAGAAGAAAAGTCCGGCAGATCAGCCGGGGGAGAACCATGTCGCATATATACACTATTATCCTAATGGGCCTGCTCACACTGGCACCCTCTGCGGGGCTGCTGGCCCAGACCGCCAGCCGCTCGTCGCTGGAATCCAAGCTGGCGCTCGAGAACTCCCTGGAGAAGCGGGTGCAGATGGTCCTCTCAGAGGCGCTCGGCACCGAGGACATCATAGTGATGATCTCCGCCGAACTGCAGGAGCAGGAGAAAAAATCGGCCGACATCCTGCCCGGCATCCCCGAAAAGGGCAAAATGGGAGAACCCTCCCTTTCCACCACGCTGACGATGGTGAAGAAGATCTCGGCCACCCTGATCCTTGACAAAACCATCTCCGAAGAAGACACGCAGCTGGCCCGCAAGCTCGCCGCCGGGCTGCTGGGCCTGCCGGCGGACCGCCAGGACCTGATAAGCGTGGAGAAGATGAACTTCCGCAAGACGCGCCCCCTCACCTTCGCCGACATCTTCCTCCCCCCCAACCTCTGGAGCCTGGCCTGGATAATCGTGGTGGCGCTGCTGGCGCTATTCACCGTTTCCTCGTTCCTCTCGCCGCTCGCCCGCAGCGCCCGGGCTTTCGTCGAGGCCTTCTCCGCCAAAACGGCCGCCGGCGCGGGCGACGGGCAGGACTACCGCGCCGAAACCCGCGAGCGCGAGACGCAGCATGCCAGGACGCAGGAAACGGCCCGCGCCGCGGCCTCATCCGACGGGCGCAAGCCGCCCTTCTGGTTCCTTAACGCCGGCCACGCGCCCAGCCTCGCCTTCATCCTTAAAACCCGGCCCACCGAGGACCTGACCATTATCCTTAATTACGCCCCGCCGGAACTGGCGGCAAAACTGGCAGAGGCGCTTTACCCCAAGAGCGTGGAAGCCCTCGCTGCCCTGCCCCGCGTGACGCTGATGGGCGAAGCCCGCATAAAAGCCATGGAGGCCGATATCCTCTCCGCGCTGGATTACGTGGTCGGAGGCGAGGAAAAAGCGGTGGACATCCTCAACGGGCTCGACGAAGCCGTCCAGGAGAAGGCGCTCACGGCCTTCGGCCGCCTGGACCCGGTGCTCTCCCGCAAGCTTAACGCGACAGTGGTCAAACTCTCCGACGTCGCCGGCCTGGACCCGCAGCAGTCCCTTACGCTGGCCCGCCGCATCCCGATGCGCGTTCTGGCGGCGGCCCTCAAGGGTTCCGCGCACGCGGAGCAGTTCACGGCAAAACTTTCGGGAGGCATGCAGGAACGGTTCCGCCAGGAACTGGAGCTGACGCGCCCGCTGCCGGAAGGCTACAAGGCCGAACGGGCCAAGGTGGTAGAGGCCCTGCGGCAGATGGCGAAGGAAGGCTTTCTCACGCCGGGAGCGCACCCGGCCCACAAGCCCGCCGCAGCCCACAAACCCGGCGCGGCTCCCGGCCACGACGTGAAACCCGGTATCGCCCCCGCACCGTCCGCCGCCCACAAGCCGCAGCCCGCCCAGCCGGCCGCACCGGCCCCCGCGGCGCCGAAGCACTGATATTTTCCGAGGTGAACTGATATGGATTTCATGACATTGCTGGGCGGCCTGACCGGAATAGGGGTCATAGTGTTCGTGCTCTCTTCAGGCGGGATGTTAAGGTTTTTGCTGAACTGGGAAGCCATCATCCTGATCTTCGGGGGCACCGCGGGCTCCGTCATGATAGCCTACCCCTGGGCGGCGCTGAAATGGGTAAAGTCCTCGATGACGCTCGTCCTCTTCCCCCCTAAACGCCCGCCCGCTTCGGAACTTATCCGGGCCATAGTTTCTTTCGCCGAAGCGGCAAAAAGGGACGGGCTGGATTCTATAGCCCCTCTGCTCTCTTCCTCCCCCCATCCGTTCCTCACCGACGGCTTCCAGATGATGCTCGACGGCGTGGATATCCACATCCTTCGCGAGCGCATGGAGAACGACATCAACACCACGCGCCTGCGCCACCAGCAGCAGACCAACATTTTCAACTCGGCCGGCACCTTCGCACCCATTTTCGGCCTCCTGGGCACGCTCATCGGCGTGGTCCAGGTGCTGCGCAATATCCAGAACCCTGCCATGATGGGTTCCTCCATGGCCATCGCCATGACCGCGTCCTTCTACGGCATCTTTTCGGCCAACTTCTTTTTCCTGCCTATCGCCAGCAAGCTGGGCTTCTACTCCGACGAGGACATCCTCAGCCGCGAGATCATAGCCAAGGGCGTGCTGGCCGTCTACGAGGGAGACGTGCCGTGGCTGGTCGCCAAAAAGCTGGAAGGATATCTCTCGCTGGCCCTGCGGCGCAAGGCCAAGGCCACCGCTAAATAAGCCCCGGCCCGCGGGGGCGCGGGCATTTAAAGATGAAGTTTTTTATTGAGAGATATTCCGGAAAAAAGATAGAGGACAACCCTCTCTGGCTGGTCGTCCTGTCGGACATCATGACCAACCTGATGCTCTTCTTTTTGATCCTTTACGTCTTCACCATCCGCCCCGACCTCAACGCCTCCGAATTCATGAACGGCTTCGACCAGGAGTCCGCAGACAAGTTGAAGGAAAAGAAGGCCGAAGAAGTCCTGAAGAAGTTCACCGAGGAAGACCTGGCGAAAAAGCTGGCGGAAGACCTCCTCAAGGCGGGCATGAAGGACCTGGCCAGCGTGCAGATAACCGCCAAGCAGATAAAGATCAATATCGCGGCCCCGGTGCTTTTTGAGTCCGGCAAGGCGGAACTCACCGGCAGCTCCGCGCAGGTGCTGGGCCCGGTGGCGGCGGTCCTCAACACCCTCCCCAACGACGTCATCGTGGAAGGCCACACCGATTCCGTGCCGATAAGATCCGGGGATTACGCCACCAACTGGCAGCTTTCCGCCGCGCGCGCCAACGCCGTGGTCGCCCTGCTTGCCCGGCAGTATAGCGTACCGGAGGCCCGGATGATAGCCGCGGCCTACGGCGAGCACCGGCCGGTGGCGGACAACGCCACCAGCGAGGGTCGTGCGCTTAACCGCAGGATAGAGATACTGGTCCCTAGAGAATGAGCGAAAAGAAGAACAACACCCAGCTCTGGATGGTGCCCTATGCGGACCTGATGTCCTGCATGGTCATCCTTTTCCTTGCCTTGTACGGGTTTTCCTACAACATGAAAGGCAGCGAGTATGAAAAAGCCCTGGCCCAGATGCAGAAGGAACTGGGGATGAAACACGCGGCGGAGAAGCTCAAAGAGCTGGAAGCCGCCAAGAAAGTGGAAGAGGACCTTAAAGACCAGATCAAGGAAGGCAGCCTGGGCGTGGAGGTCACCACGTCGCGCATAAAACTCACTTTCGCCTCCCCCGTGCTTTTCGACTCCGGCTCCGCGGACCTGAAGAACTCGGCGCGGGCGGTACTGGACCCGGTGGCGGACAGCCTGTTGAAGATGGACAACCTGGTCATAGTGGAAGGCCACACCGATTCCGACCGTATGCTGGGCCGTAAGTTCGCTTCCAACCGGGAACTTTCCATCATGCGCGCGTTCTCGGTCATAGATTACCTGACAAAGAAGGGCGTACCTCCGGAGCGCCTTACGGCGTTCGGCTACGGCGAATTCCGGCCCGCGGCGCCCAACGACAGCGAAGAGAATAAGGCCCACAACCGCAGGATAGAGATGATAATAATGCGGCAGGCCCAGGCAGGAGAAACAAGATCATGAGATTTCAAGCGGCCCTGGCGGCCATCCTTATGTTCCCCGGACTGAGCGCGGCGCAGACCGCGGCCTCGGTGCCGGCCTCGGAAGTGCGCGAGTATTACGACAAAGCCTTCGGCTACTATTCTTCCGGAGACTACCAGAAGGCCATGGAGTACTGGAACATGGTCCTGCGCGCGGACCCCAAGCAGGTCACGGCGCGCAACATGATAGAAGAGGCAAGGGTAAAGATGGCCGGCACCTCGGCGGACCTCAAGACCGCTTTTTCACGGCTCCTGGAAAAAGGCCGCTATTCCGACGCGCTCGCCAAGCTGGAGGAACTGCTCTCCACGGACCCGACCAATCCCTATTACCTGAAAGCCCAGAAGCAGCTGCGCCGGATAGCGGCGCTGCTGCCCCGCAAGCCCGCGGCCTCCAAACAATGGAATATCGCCGCGACCGGCATTATGTCCTGGGTGGCTGAAAAAGAGGACCTGTCATTCGCCTACGACGCGCTGCGCTACGCCTCGGAGCTGGCCCCCTCGGAAGCTTCCCTGCAGAAACTGGTGAAAGCGCTGGAAGACGAGGCCCCTCAACTCAAGCTTAACGACACCAAACCCGAGAACGTAGGGGTGCTGGAGCACAAGAAGGAACTCGCGCTGCACAACATCTACGATTCCAAATATTACCTGGCCGTGAAGGAACTGGAGGACGTGCTCCGGCTGGAGCCCGAAGACGTCACCGCCCTCAAGCGGGCCGGTTCGGCCTACCTGCAGCTGAAAGATTACCGGCAGGCCCGGGCGGCCTGGCAGAAAGCCCTGGACCTGACCCCTGGCGACGAGCAGCTTAAAGAATACCTGCAGGCGCTGGATGAGGCCGCCCCCCGGCGGCCCGCCCGCAAGCCCTGATCAGAACG